>CAYJHE010000082.1:0-10702 GCA_964369675.1 uncultured Desulfovibrionaceae bacterium
CACACCCTAGTCTATTTCTACTATATATAGTTTAGCATAGATGTGATATATGTCAATTTTAAGAAAAATGCATTATACTGTTTTATTGATATTCTTTATAACAGCGTCTTTTTCATTGTTAAATTCTTGTATAAAAATATCCCATGTAGTCACAAAGAGCGTTGCAATAAGAGGACCCATGACAAAGCCATTCATGCCAAAAAGCGTGAAACCACCAAGGGTTGAAAGTAAAACTAAATAGTCAGGAAGTTTAGTGTCTTTTCCAACCAAGATAGGGCGAAGAACATTATCAACAAGGCCAATCACAATAACACCAAATAAAATCAATATGATACCAGATGTGACTTCACCTGTACCAAGAAGGTAGATAGCAACAGGAAGCCAGATAAGAGCAGAACCAACCAAGGGAATAAGAGAGAAAACAATCATCACAGAACCCCATAAAACTGCGCCTTGTATGTCAAGAAAAGCAAAAATCGCGCCACCTAATGCACCTTGTGCTACGGCAACTGCAAGACTGCCCTTGATAGTTGCGCGCGTGACCGTTGCAAATTTATCAAAGAAAAGGGCTTCTCTTGTGTCGCCAAGGGGAAGTGCTAAGTGTAAATAATGTATGAGTTTTTGATTGTCTGTAAGTATGAAAAAGGAAATATAAAGCAGTAAGCCAAGCGTTGCTAAACCATCTAACACATTTTGCCCAATTTGTGCTGAATATTGCGCGAATAAGGTGCTAGTTTTTATAACAAAATCCTTAATCTGTTCGCGTAACTCATTTGGGTCTACACCAATTTTTTCAATCATCTCGGAAAGATAGGGGAAATCTGTTTTGATAATATCAAAATATTCAGCAAAGTTTATCTGCCCTGACTGTAAAAAATTATAAAAATCAAGCCCTTCTTGTAAAATCATACGCAAAACCCAAACAAGAGGAAAGACAACAATAACAGAGGCAAATGTGATAGTGAGCAGTGCCGCAATATTTTTATTGTGAACTTTCTTCAAAATTCTTTGATGCATAGGCATAAAAACAATAGAAAGTGCGATTGCCCAAAAAATTGCTGTAAAGAAAGGAAGCATTAGCATAATAAAAACAACGCTTACAAGTAAAAGTAGGGCAAGAAAGGATCTGTATTCTATTTTGTCGTCCATGTATATTCTCTTTTGTTATAAGTATAAAATTCTTAATCTTTTATTTTAAGAATATATTAAAAATACTTAATACAGTCAAGAAAATGATTTTTTTGGTTTTTGCAGATGTTTTTTGCCTTCGGCGACCAAGAGGATTATCCTCACGGGGCACGCCCCCTTTGGAAACCCGAATATTGCGCGGTCTAACCCGTAGTGAGGGGCTAAAGTATTTTATTTTTTTTAAATTTTCGAAAAAGTTTTAAGCTTCGCTTAAATACTGTGCCTTCGGCGACCAAAAAAACCTTAGCATGAGCGGTTAAGCGAAAATGTATGGCTAAAGCATTTTATTCTTTTTTTATTTGCGAAAAAGTTTTAAGCTTCGCTTAAATACTGTTTCGCTTTAAAAATGGGGTCTTTTGTATTAAGTAAATGTTAGCTGCGAAGAAAGTGTAAGAAGCATCTTCACTTCGTTCAGATGATTTTCTCTAGGCTTTGCTATGTATTTTAGGCTGGATTAAAAAGGCAGAAAAAACTGAAAATCGATGAATTGTGTAAGAAAGTAGGAAAGGCAGGCAAAGCTTATACCTAAGAATATTCCTGCAAGTACGTCAGTGGGAAAATGTTTGTATAAGTAGATTCTTGAAAAAGCAACCAAGATGACAAAGGGCAGTGCAGGGACAAATAAGGCTGAATTATAAAAATAAAGTAAAGATGCTGCGGCAAAGCTTGAGCTAACATGCCCTGAGGGAAAGGAATAAGAAATTTTTTGTGAAGGGAATTGCACTTGCTTTTTTATGTCATTTTTCTTTATGCTTGCATTCATTTCGATTTTGTGTGCGCACGGTCTTGTTCTTGCAATGGCATTTTTAATATAATAGTGTGAAATAACAATATGTAAAGAAAGTGCTAGCAAGAGGGCAAAGGCAAGTGAGATATTTTCAGGCTTTGTAGAAAGCAAGAGAAAAAAAGAAAGAACAAACCAAATAAAACCTGCTGCTGTTAAAGTTGAAATGAAAGAAAAGAAAAGATCAAAAAAGGAATTTCTACAATGAACTTGGATAAAGTTCAGTAGAGCGTATTCTTTTTCTTCGTTTTTGTTCAATATATTTCTTATAATTTCGTGTATTCTCATATTCTCATCTTTTCTGTTTCCTCGCTATTGTATAGAAAGAGCTTTATATGTCAATATTGAAGTTATTTAAAGTGCCTCTATTTTAAATTGAAATTTTTTTGTATTTTTTGCTTGCAAAATTTTAACATATGTTTATTGTTTGAGCAATTGCTAAATTGTTCATTTGTAAAATGAGTGTGTCGTATTTTTTAGGAGGAAGAAATGTTTTTATTAGAAGAAATAGAAGACAGCGATTATGAAAAGCTAGAAGAAATCTACAAGTTTTTTGCTTGTAGTGCGCGTTTAAAGATATTGGTAAAGCTGTCGAGAGGGGAATTTGGAGCGAGTGAATTAGCTGAATTTGCTAAGCTCACACAGTCGGCAGCAAGCCACCAACTTAAAGATTTAAAAAAAAGCAGGCTTATCAAGTCGCGTAAGGAGGGTAAAAATGTCTTTTATTCCTTAGACGACCATCATATTTTGCATATACTGCGTACAGGTTTTGAGCATGTGAAGGGAGAGAATTGTCATGTCTAGTGTAGAAAAAAATAGTTTAGAAATCCAAACAAAGGGCTTTGCTTTACCTGAAATAGCTTGTGGCTGTGGAAGTTGCGGCATTGAAGAAAAGCAGAAGTCTAACCGCTGTGAGCAAGATTACGATGAACACGAACACGAGCACCAGCACGAACATGAGTTTACAGGCTTATCTTTAAAACTGTATCTTGTGCGCTTACTTCTTGCTCTTGCACTTATGCTCTTACTTATGTTTAGCTCTGTTTTTGAGCATTTTCTTCGAGATGTTTTATCTATAACTAATGAATATCATTATAATAACGCTCTTTTTTGTATATATATTATTGTTTATCTTCTTGCTGGCTTTGAAGTGCTTTATCATGCGGGCACAAATATTTTAAAGGGAAAATTCTTAGATGAGAACTTCCTTATGGCAATAGCTTCTATAGGCGCGTTTTATATAGGAGAAAGAAACGAAGCATTAGGTGTTATGATTTTTTATGGAATAGGTGAGTATTTACAAAGTCTTGCTGTTTCTCGCTCAAAAAAGAATATAGAAGATTTGATGGATATATGCCCTGAAATAGCGCATGTAAAATCTGCGCATGGAATTGAGGATAGAGCGCCTGAACAGGTGAAAATAGACGATATTCTTCTTGTGCGCCCTGGTGAAAAAGTTCCTCTTGATTGTGAAGTCATTGAGGGGGAATCCTTTGTAGACACAATGGCTTTGACAGGTGAGTCTGTTCCTGTGCGAGTAGCAAAGGGAGCTTTGCTTTTGTCTGGTTCAATAAATACCCACTCATTATTAGAAGTTAAAGTCTTGAAAACATACAACAATTCAACTGTTGCGCGCATACTTAAGTTAGTGCAGTACGCAGCTGCAAAGAAGGCAAGAAGTGAAAAATTCATCACAAAGTTTGCGAAATACTACACACCTATAGTTGTATTTCTCGCGATTTTAGTTGCCTTTGTTCCGCCTTTCTTTAGCGAAGTTTCATTTGATAATTGGCTGTATAGAGCGTTAACTTTTCTTATTATTTCATGCCCTTGTGCTCTAGTGCTTTCTATTCCTATCACTTTTTTTGGTGGTATAGGAGCAAGTGCGCGTGCAGGAATCTTAGTTAAGGGTGGCAATTATTTAGAAAGTTTGAATGATGTAGAAACCTTAGTTGTAGACAAAACGGGCACACTTACAAAGGGTGTATTTTGTGTGCAAAAGGTTAAAGCTATTGGAATTTCAGATGAAGAACTTCTGCAATTTGCTGCTTCAGCTGAAAGTTATTCAACGCATCCAATTGCAAAATCTATTTGTAAAGCTTTTAAAGGCGAATTAAAAAACTGTTTCAACATCACTGAAATTGCAGGAAAAGGCCTTATCGCGCATACAGGAACTAAGGAAGAATTTGATGAAATCCGTATAGGCAATAGGACTATGATGGCTGAAATAGGCATTGAGAGCCTTGAAGAATTTGCGCAAAGTGCTGTTTATATTGCTATAAATAAAGAATACAGAGGTTTTATTCTCATAGCAGATGAACTGAAGGAAAATGTAAAGCAGTCCTTAGAAAATGCAAGAAAGGCTGGAATTAAAAGAATAATTATGCTCACAGGCGATAACAAGAAAATAGCTTCTCATCTTGCGAGTGAGCTTAATATCGATGAAGTATATGCCAACCTCTTGCCGCATGAAAAAGTGTATGAACTAGAAAGAATAATGCGTGAGAGAAATGTAAACAAAGCGCGCACAGCCTTTATAGGCGATGGAATTAACGACGCGCCAGTTCTTTCGCGTGCAGATATTGGTTTTGCAATGGGCGGAATTGGTTCTGATGCAGCCATAGAAGCGGCTGATATTGTCCTTATGGACGATGAGCTTGCAAAAGTAGCAACAGGGTTAAAGATTGCTAAAAAAACAAGGCAAATAGTCATACAAAATATTATCTTTGCCCTAGGAGTAAAGACTTTAGTTATGATTTTAGCTCTTTATGGTGTAACATCGATCTGGTTTGCTATCTTTGCTGATGTGGGTGTTGCCTTAATTGCAATTGCTAATGCTATGCGTGCTATGTTAGTGAAGTAAAGGGGATTTTTTTCGAGAGGGGAAAGCGCGTTTTTTTCAAAAAAACGAGTTTTCCCCTTGTTTTAAACTATTTGTTTTGGCACTTTGTGCACAAAACCTCGCTTGCAAGAAACGCGGTTCTTGCTGCACTCGCTAAAGCTTTTGTTCACTACGTTCACATGTGTTTATAATGTGAGCTATTAAAACTAAAAACACCATCTGAACGAAGTGAAGATGTTTCTAACTCTTTGTTAGTAGATGTGCTTTTAATATTAAAGCTTATTAAATTTTTAAAGCGGAAAAGTATTTAAGCGAAGCTTAAAACTTTTCCGCAAACAAAAAAAGAATAAAATATTTTAGCCTCACCTGTTGCTTAACCGCTCATAATAAGGTTTTTTTGGTCGCCGAAGGCAAAAAGGGAGCGCTAGTCCGTGAGGATAATCATCTTGGTTGCCGAAGGCAAAAAAACTAGACCTTAATTCCTACGCCTGCCAAAGCTTTCTTTAGTGCAGGAAGCTGTGCATCAGCCATATTGCAAAGAGGCAGCCTAAATTCAGCTTCCATTCTGCCCATGAGATGAAGTGAAGTTTTCACTGGCACAGGGTTCACATCCATAAACATAGCTCTGTGAATAGGCTGTAGTTTGAAGTGTATTTCTTGCGCTTTTGCCATGTCTAATTTTTGATAACTTTCGTATAAGTCCGCCATTTCTCTAGGCACAACATTGGCTGAAACAGAAATAACACCTGCTGTTCCCATGGAAAGGGCAGGGAGCAAGTTGAAGTCATCACCTGAAAGCATGCATATTTTTCTATCACAATATTCAAGCATGTCAGATATTTGAATAATATCGCCAGCAGCTTCTTTGATACCAACTACATTTGGTAATTCTTTGAATATGCGCGCAATGGTTTCAGGCTTCATATTTACGCCTGTTCTTGAAGGGACATTGTAAGCAAATAAAGGCAAATCAACAGCCTTAGTTATGGCTTCAAAGTGTCTGAATAAGCCTTCTTGTGAAGGTTTGTTATAGTATGGATTTATGTGCAAAGCTGCAACAGCGCCTGCTTCTTTAGCAAACTTTGTGAGGTTTATCGCTTCAAAAGTGTTATTAGAGCCAGCGCCGGCAATAACTGGTACACGGCCTTTTACTTGCTCTATGCAGATGCTTATAACATCTTCATGCTCTTTATGCGATAAAGTAGCGGATTCGCCAGTAGTTCCGCATGGAAGCAAACCATGCACACCTTGAGAAATTTGCCATTCAATGTGGTTTCTGTAAGCTTGCTCGTCAATCTTGCCGTTTTTAAAGGGAGTTACGAGAGCTGTGATGATTCCTTTAAGCATATGTTACCTTGAACCTTATAATATTGTTTTTACAGTCTTTTCATGAAAAGAATGCAAGAAAAGACAGAGCTTTTTAAGCCCTTTATTTAACTACTCTAATAATAAAAGAAATACAAGTAAAAAAAGCAGTAAAAAATGTTTGCTTTATTTTATAATGTAGGGATATTTGTCAGACATGTGGGGGCAGGCTAGATTATATACATCTATATTAATGAGGCATAGAGAAAATTAAAGCGATAAGGCATTTGCGAAATGCATATAAATCTAGCGCTGCTCTAGCAATTTTTCAAGGAAATGCTTTGTAACAATTGTGCAAGACTAGTTTTTCAACTAATAAAAAGTAAATTAGTCGTTGAGATAGTCTTTTAGCTCTTTTCCTGGGCGGAAGAAAGGAAGTCTTTTTGATTCTACTTCAACTTGTTCGCCTGTACGCGGATTTCTACCTGAATAGCCCTCGTACTCTTTAACTTTGAAAGAACCAAAGCCACGAATTTCCACTCTGTCACCTTCTAACATCGATTGTTTCATTGTGTCAACGAAAGTATTTACAACTGTGGTTGCTTCATCAGTTGAGATATTAGATTGTTCTGCGAGTGCTTTGATGAGTTCACTTTTGTTCATAGTATGCTCCAATATCGTTTTTTTGTGTTAAATTAAGAATAACAAAAAATTATAAGGATTGCAAGTGTTTTTATGAAATCATTTTTAAAAAAGTCAACAAATCTACATAGTCAAGATTACGTTCTTGCAGGCTGTTTTTAGGACTTGTTCTTATTTAGAATTTGTGTCTTTTATTACATTTTCTGCAATTTCTTGAGCTAGTTTCTTGATTAATTGATCATTTTCGCCTTCAAGCATAACTCTTGCCAAAGGTTCAGTTCCTGAATAACGAAGGAGCACTCTGCCTTTGTTTTTAAGTTTTTGCTCAGCGTCTTTAAGTGCTTTTTGCACATTTGGACAATTTTCAAAGGGGATTTTTTCCTTTACTTTGATATTGATAAGCTCTTGAGGGTAAAGTTTGAGGAGGTTTGCTAATTCTGAAAGAGGTTTTTGCTGTTCTTGCATGATTTTGAGTGTTTGTAGGGCTGCAAGTAAGCCATCACCTGTAGTTGAATAATTGTGGAATATAAGGTGACCTGATTGCTCTCCGCCCAAGCTTGCCTTATGTGCTCGCATTGCTTCAACAACATAGCGGTCGCCTACATTTGCGCGTATGAGCTTGCCCTTTCTTTCTTGCATAAAGACATCAAGCGCCATGTTTGACATGACAGTTGAAACAAGAATTTTCTTGTTGAGCTCGTTTTTTTGTAGCATGTCATTTGCACACAGAGCCATAATTTGATCGCCGTCAAGTATATTGCCCTTTTCATCTACTAAGATAAGTCTGTCTGCATCGCCGTCTAGGGCAATACCTATATCTGCGCGAAGTTCAAGAACTTTTTCTTGTATAAGGCTTGGGTGCAGTGAGCCGCAATTGTGGTTGATATTTGTTCCATTTGGTTCTGTAGAAAATTTAAACACTTCTGCGCCAAGTTCTTCAAGTGCAAGAGGGGCAACCTTGTAGTTAGCTCCATTTGCGCAATCTATTACAATTCTCAGGCCTGAAAGTGAAAGATTGAGCGGGAAAGAATTTTTGAGATAAACAATATACCTACCTGGTGCATCAACTATTTTATAAGCTCTACCAAGTTTATGCGCTTCAGGATAGTTCCAAATCGCATCGTTATTTAGTGCGAGTTCAGACATTTTATCTTCAATAGCGTCAGAAAGTTTGTAGCCTTCTGAATCAAAAAACTTGATACCATTGTCGTGAAATTGGTTATGAGAAGCTGAAATCACGATACCAAAATCTGCACGCATATTTCTTGTCAAAAATGCAAGTGCAGGAGTTGGAAGTGGGCCTACTTGATAGACATGCATACCAGCTGCGCAAAGCCCTGCTGTGAGAGCAGATTCAAACATATAGCCTGAAAGCCTTGTGTCCTTGCCTATAATGACCTTATGCCTGCTTTGGCTATTTCTAAAAAGCGTACCCGCTGCAAGACCAAGCTTTAAAGCCATGTCTACTGTCATTGGAAAGGAATTTACCTCACCTCGCATGCCATCTGTACCAAAAAGTCTCATAATTGTCCTTATTATATTGTATCAAAATCATTGCAATAGAATTGCATAAAAAAAGTGAAGTGATACTATGTCAATCAAGCAAAAAAAGCAAATAACTTATTTGAAGTCGCCTTGGCCAGTTGCTTGCATAACATTTTGCCAATACTGCGACTTTGTATTTAAAGTTCTTCTTTTCTTTGTTACTATATCAAGTGGAATATGAACGAAATTATCCATAACCTTTGCTACAACCATATTTGTCTTGCCAGCCATTGCCGCATCAACAGCAAATCTGCCAAGAAAACCGCAATAAACTCTATCGTCAGAATTTGCAGGCACTGAGCGTACAATATAGCTTGGGTCAATCAATTTTAGTGTATAGGAAAAATCATTTTCCTTGAAGTATTTCTTGATTTCACTTGATAAAAATTGAGCAATATCAACAAGTACAGGATTTCCAGACGCGTCAACTTGTCCAGTACCTTCAAGCAAATGCTGTCCTGCGCCTTCAGCAACAACAATAACCGCATGTTTTCTTGCTTCAAGTCTTTGTTTCAATGCAGGAAGGAAGCCATTTTCACCATGCAGTGTAAATTCATGTTCAGGAACTAAGACAAAGTTCACTACACTATACGAAAGCGTTGCCTGAGCAGCAATAAAGCCTGATTCTCTGCCCATAAGCTTGACCAGCCCTATACCGTGATGCGCGCCACTTGCTTCAACATGCGCGGCTTCAAGAGCCGTGGTTGCAGATTCAACAGCCGTTGCAAAGCCAAAAGACTTAGGCACAAAGTGTATGTCGTTATCAATGGTTTTGGGAATACCAATAACAGAAAGTTTTAAATTTCTCGCATTGATTTCTTTATGAATGCTCTTTGCTGCCTTCATAGAGCCATCGCCGCCTATGACAAAGAGTATATTCACATTCATTCTTTCAAGAGCGTCTACAATTTCTTCAGGAGCTTGAGGGCCACGCGAAGTGCCTAAAATCGTTCCGCCAAAATTATGAATTTCAGAAACTTTTTCAGGTGTGAGCTCTAAAATTTTGTGTTGGTATTTTGAAATAAAGCCTTCTAAGCCATACTGAATACCAATAACAGAAGCCACGCCATATATATGGTGGCAGGACATCACAATTGCGCGTATCACATTATTCAAGCCAGGGCATAAACCTCCGCAGGTCACAATTGCGCACTTTGTTTGGTTTGGGTCAAAATAGGTTTTTTCTCTTGGCCCTGCTAGTTCAAAATCAAGATTATAATGTTCATCTATGTCTTGATCAAGCATGTCGCCACTAAGAGGTAGAACGATTTTTTCGTCAGTGATATAAGGAGCTTTTACAGAACTTTCAATCTTTGCATTACCAAGTGAATCAATAGTCGTATTATACAAATCTTTGATATTCATAGGTACTTCCTTTGTGTGTAAGAACGAATTAATATTAATATATGCAATAAAAAGGCCTCTGTCAAATGCAGAGCATTTTGTATGAATAAGGTCTTTAAAAAAAACTTGCAAATCAGCTTTATCATGCGTATTTTATAAAAAATTTGTATGAATAAGCTTTGGGTGAGGGTATGGAAAAAAATAAAGCCATTGAAGAAGTGAAAAAAAACAGTCTTTTTTCTTCTTTTTCTGCTGAAAAAGCAGAAGAAATACTGAGCTTTGCGCAAATTGTTGAATGTGCTAAAAACACTTTTATCTTTCGTGAAGAAGAAGAAGCAAAGGGAATGTATGTCCTTATTAATGGTTTAGTAAAAATTTGTCATCACAGTTATGATGGCAAGGAAGTTGTTTTACATGTTGTCAGAAATGGCGGGATTTTTGGAGAATCTTCATTGTGGCAATCTTCACCAAATCCTGCCTCTGCTTTTACCTTAGAACAAAGTACTATGCTCTTTTTTGCTCAAAAGCAATTAGAAGAAAGTGTACTCTTACATTCAGATTGGGCCTATGCTCTTCTTTTACAAACAACCTTAAGATTACGCATGTTTACACGAAAACTTGAAGCAAGAGGAAGAAAGGATATAACTCAAAGACTAGCAGCCTATATATTGCACCGTTCACGCTTAGAAGATGGTAAGCTATTATTAAAACTCACTATTTCTCGAGAAGTCTTGGGTGGTATACTTGGCACAAGCAGGGAAAGTGTTTCACGCGCACTCACGCGCTTGGTTGAAAGCGGTTGCTTGTCTGTTAAAGGTAAAGAAATCCATATCCTAGATGAAGAAGGTCTAGCGCAACTTGTGAAGTAGAGTGCCTGTAAAAGATAAAAGAATAAAATAAGCACATCATTCTAATTTATTATAACACATATCTGAACGAAGTGAAGATGCCTCTTATTCTTTGTTCGTAGCCTTGCTTAGCTCTAATGGAAAATGCTATTTTTAAAGCGAAACAGTATTTAAGCGAAGCTTAAAACTTTTTCGCAAACTAAA
>CAYJHE010000083.1:0-3071 GCA_964369675.1 uncultured Desulfovibrionaceae bacterium
GGTCATTTAGGTCTCTCTAAACTCCACTCGCAAAAAATTTCTCTCGCCTTGTAGATTCCTCAATTTAGGGCTTTTTGTTTTTAAACGATAAAGATTTTCGAGAGGGGGAACCGCATTTTTGTGACAAAAATGAGGTTCCCCCTCTCGAGCATTACTATAATGGTACTCCCCCTCCTTAAAAAACAATATTTATTAGCACATTTAAAATACGAAGACGTAAACCATACTCATAGGCATTGAGAACTTTTTAGCTAAGCTAAAAAAGTTCTTAATACAGCGCGAAAAATTTTGCGAATGAATATTGCTTAACAGTCACAAAAAGCAAAATTTTTGTGTTATCATGAAATATTGTGCAAAATAAGATATTTAGTTTAGAGGGAAATGAATTGCAAAAAATGCGCGAGTGGAGTGTACTTAAGTACATGACCGAGCGCATTTTTTGTAAGCGTTTTCATATGAAGTGAAGAGCTGTTTTGTGGTAAATATTTCATAAACAAGGAACATACACTGAACTAGCAGAGCTGTTCAAGGTATGATGCATGAGAAAAAATGTTAATGCTGTGAACAAAGGTTTTAGGGACTATCTCCACTCGAGGACTTTGTGCACGAAGTCGCAAAATATATACATTAAAGAAACAAGCGAAGCTGTTCAAAGAAAAAAATAGAAGATTAGAGTACAAAAATTGAAGAAGAAATAAATTTTATACTCATTGCCTAATTCTTGACATTCATTCTACTTTTATGTATCTTTTCTCTACAGAGAATAATGCATTAAAATAGCGGTAAAAAATATGGAAAAATCAAGTATTATAGAAAGCATAGAAGCCTACGCTCCTCTTCATGTGCAAGCATCGTGGGATTCTTCTGGTGTTCAAGTTGAAAGCGTAAAACATAACTTTTCTCATATAGCTGTTATGCTCGATCCTTCAATTGAAGGCATTGAAAAAGCCCTTGCACTTGGCTGTGACTTTATTATCTCACACCATCCACTTTCTATGCAAGACTATAGATTAAATAAAGTCAACGCTCTTTTTACTGTTTGCTCTATGCTTTTATCCAAACAAGCTCTTTTGTATAGCGCGCACACTTCATTAGACGCAACAAAACATAAAAATCCAGAAAGCAAGAATATCTTAGAAAACTACTATACTATTTCCAAAAATCTTGAAGCCTTAAAAAAAGCCGCAAGACAGCCTGGCGCCTACCACGACACACTTCATGATTATTATGAAAATGTAGGCACACAAACTTTTGTCAGCGCTTGGCTTGGCAATGAACTTGACTTAACTGAAGTACAAATTCTTGATAAGAAAAACAATTTTGGTATTGTTGGCACACTAAAAAAACCAAGCACATTGTCAAAAATAGCAAAAAAACTCACACAATTTATGCCAAATATCTCTGCAAGAGAGTTTAGATTTATTTCATTAGACAGTGAAGAAGCAAAGAATAGAGAGTTGAACAAAATAGCTATATGCACTGGTTCTGCTGCTTCTTTGTATTATGACGCGCTTTTATGCGAAGCTGACCTTTTTATCACTGGTGATGTTAAGTATCACGATGCATTAGACGCTCTTCAAAGTATTCCGCAACAAAAATCACCGCCTATCTTACTTGATGTAGGACATTATTCTTTAGAAGAAGAAATGATGAGAAGATTTAGCATCTTACTTGCAAATGATTTAGATGGACACAGTGTCAAGGTGAGTTTTATTGAAACAAAAAACCCTTATTCTTACCTCTAAAAATATGCTTTTATACCATTAAAGAAAGTATATATATTTTAAATTTGAAACCATACGGAGAAACACATGAGCCTTTACCTCAGCCAAATTTCACAACTTATTGCTTTACAAAAAGTAGACAACGCTATTTTTGCAGTGGAAGAAAGGCTAAGCAATGCCCCGCTCGCTATAGAAGCTTTAGAACAAAGATTCAATATCTATAATGAAAAGAAAAAGCATATAGAAGAAAAATTAAACCACTTAAGCGAACAACAAAAGCGTATGAATTACGACTTTGAAGATAGCGCTAACGACATGCAAAAAGCGCAAGACAAGCTCAGTTTAGTCACAAGTGAAAAAGAATTAGAAGCTGTTTCACGCGAGCTTGAAAATATGGAAGGCAGATCAAAATTCCAAGAAGATGAAAAATTTGCACTCAAAACAGAATCAGAACATCAACAAGCATGCCTTGAAGACATTATGAACGACTGGAGTGAGATTAAAGAAGAGTTAGACAAAGCAAATGAAGAACTTGACGCTCTTAAAAAAGAAGCGGAAAAAGAATTAGCTGAACTTGCTCTTCAAAGAAAAGAATCGCTTTCAATCATTCCTGTACCCGTATTGACACGTTATGAATTTATCAGAAAAAGATTGAAAAATCCTGCTATTGTCTATATCAAAAATGGAATATGTGCAGGCTGTAATATTGCAATTCCACCGCAAGTATTTAATGAACTACAGCGCGGCTCACAAATTGTTTCTTGCCCAAATTGCCAAAGATTAGTTTTTTGGAGCGAGCACTTTGAAGAAACAAAGACTAAGACCGAAGAAGAAGCTGAATAAATTATAATTTTCGAGTCATGTCTTTAGTCTTTCTTTTGCTTTCGGCGACCAAGAGGATTATCCTCACGGGTTACTACCCTTTGGAAACCCGAACATGCGCGGTTAAAATAGAAGACTCTAGCTAAAGCAGTTTTTTTATTTTTTTGTTTACGGAAAAGTTTTAAGCTTCGCTTAAATACTGTTCCGCTTTAAAAATAGATTTCTTACTTATAGTCAATTTTAGCTACGAGCAAAGATTAAGATGCATGTTCACTGCGTTCACATGTGTTTTTAAGAAAGTAAAATAAAATAATGTAATAAAGAAGATATAAGAATGCGTGAGTAGTGCATCGTGCATTCTTACATATAAATTTTGAGTCAAGCGGGTTATCGCTGCGTTTTTAACGGAGAGGAAAGTCCGGACTTCATAGAGCAGGATGCTGGGTAACGCCCAGAAGAAGCGATTCTTAGATAGCGTCACAGAAAAGAACCGCCCCTTTAGAAAGTAAAAATTTTTGAAATTTG
>CAYJHE010000083.1:3171-10699 GCA_964369675.1 uncultured Desulfovibrionaceae bacterium
ACGATGAGAGAAAGTGAAAATCTTTCTAAAATACAAAGAAAAAGTTTTGCTTTATATCGAGGAAAATGAAAATATTTTGAAGAAGTTTATCAAGACATAAATGACTGAAAAATATTTGAAATTTGACGATGAGAGAAAGTGAAAATCTTTCTAAAATACAAAGAAAAAGTTTTGCTTTATCTTGAGGAAAGCAAATATGCTTTGAGGAAGTTTATCAAGACATAAATGACTGAAAAGCATATGAAGCTTGACAAAAAGAGAAAGTGAAAATCTTTCTTTGTTAGGGGTAAGGGTGAAAAGGCGGTGTAAGAGACCACCAGTACATGAGGTGACTTGTGTAGCTCGATAAGCCTCGTCCGAAGCAAGACCAAATAGGAGAATAGAGGGTTGCTCTGCCATTTCCATTGGAATATATTCTCGGGTAGGTTGCTTGAGGTATGCAGTAATGTATATCCTAGAGGAATGATAACCGCGCAAATTTTTATTTGCGAACAGAATCCGGCTTATAGCTGACTCAAAAAAGCTCGAACTTGTTCGAGCTTTTTTAGGCTGTTGACTTAGGCAGCAGCCTAAAAAAACAGAAATAGCCAATATTTACTTTTGGCGATAAATGACTGTTTTTCGTGCCTTTCTGCCAAGTTTGCAACGCAAACTTAGGCAGTAATCAAAGTTAGGAACTCGAACTTGTTCGAGCTTTTATTTTATTGCGCAGCCTTTTGTGCTATGTCAAGCATAAGGCGTTCTATACGCATAATTATTTCATTATTATATATGCCATAGCCAGCAAAAAGTTTTGGAAGCCTTTCATAGACAATTTGCACCTTACCATCTTTATTTTCAGCTATAAGCATTTTTAGCGGAAGTGACAAACCTGTTTGCGGATTTAATTGCATAAGCTTTGTCCCAACAGCTGGATTACCAAATACTATTACCTTATTTGAAGGCAAATCTAGATTTACTTCTTTGGCATTTTGTGCGTGATCAAATTCAGCAAAAACTGTAAGATTCTTTTCTTTCACTAATTCTAGCACTTTATTATACACTGTTTCAAAGTCTGATTTTGCATCAATGATACTGATACTTTCATTGAGCGCATGCTTTTTTACTTCATTTGCAAAGCTCTTTTCACTTGCCATAAAATTTACAAAAGCCATCACGCATAATGAAAAAAATAATAAACGCGTTTTTTTTCTCATAATTCTCTCCAAAATTAATTTTATAATTTATTCTTTATCAAAGTATACATTTAAGCTTCAAGTCTTTGTTTGACTTTTTAAGCCTCTACATGTACATTTCGACTAAATAGCATTTATCTTTATATAGCGAGTTTTTAATATGCAAAATAATAATACTAATAGCGCTTGGGGCGGACGTTTCACAGAAAAAGTATCTGATTTAGTTGAACAATATACTGAATCTGTTTCTTTTGATAAGAAACTTTATTATGTTGATATACTAGGTTCTAAAGCACATGCACAAATGCTTTCTGAATGCGCAATTATCACAAAAGAAGAAGCAAAAATTCTTTGTGAGGGGCTTGATAGTGTACTTTCTGAAATTGAAGCAAATAATTTTGAATGGAATGTCGCCTTAGAAGATGTGCATATGAATATTGAAACTCGTCTCACGCAAATTGTTGGCGATGTAGGCAAAAAACTACACACAGCAAGAAGCAGAAACGACCAAGTATGCCTTGATTTTAGACTCTTTGTTTCAAATGCCCTACGCGAATGGGCTGAACTTTTACGCATATTGATAAAAGCCTTCTTAGAGCAAGCAAAAAAACACCAAGAAACACTCTTACCCGGTTGCACTCACTTTCAACCTGCACAGCCTGTGAGTCTTGCGCATCATTTACTTGCCTATTGCGCCATGTTTCAGCGCGATGTCGAACGTATGGAACAAGCAGAAAAAAGAGCAAGAATCTCACCTCTTGGCGCAGCTGCTTTAGCTGGCACTACCTTTGAAATCAAACCACAACTTGTTGCAGAAAAACTTGATATGTATGGAGTTTTTCAAAATAGCATGGATACAGTTGCTGACAGAGACTTTGTACTTGAAGCTTTATTTTGCGCCGCGACTTCAAGCATGCATCTCTCACGTTTTTGTGAAGAATTGATTATATGGTCAAACCCGCAATTTGGCTTTGTTCGCCTTTCTGACAGGCATACAACTGGCTCATCTATTATGCCACAAAAGAAAAATCCTGATGTTGCTGAAATCATGCGCGGAAAAACTGGCAGAATATACGGAAATCTATTCAATTTATTCACACAGTTAAAAGGCATTCCCCTCACTTATAACAGAGACTTGCAAGAAGACAAAGAACCTTTCTTTGATACATATAAAAGCTACACACTTTCATTAAAAGTTATGGCAGAAATGCTTGAACAAGCGACATTTAATGAAGAAAATATGGCAAAATCTCTTTCTCGCGGCTTTTTGAATGCAACTGAATTTGCTGATTATTTAGTAGGTCTTGGCATTCCTTTCAGAGAAGCACACCATATTACTGGAAAAACAGTAGCTTACGCAGAAGAAAAGCAAGTTGGCTTAGAAGATCTTTCACTTGATGAACTTAATATTAATATCCCTGCTCCTTATAAAGCAAGCGAAGAAGTTTTTCATATATTAGACTATAAAACTGCTGTTGCACGCAGAAATCAGCATGGCGGAACAGGCTTTGAATCTATCAAAGTGCAAATTCAGACTATCACAACATGGCTAGAAAAGTAATATGAACACAAAGAAAATATATATAGCGTCTTCCTTTCGTCACATTCACGCAGTGCAATTACTTGCAAAAAATTTGCGTGAAATGGGTTATGAGATACTAGATTGGACAAGCAAGGCGGCAGTACCAGAAGGACTAAACCCTGCACAAAGGCGCGAATGGATGGATAAAGACGACAATGGCGGCACTGTCTATGCTTTTTGTAAAATGGCGTGCACAACGGCTGATATTGTCATCTATTTAGGACAATCGGGACAAGATGCAGGCGTAGAAATTGGCATGGCATGCGCAAAAAACATACCTATACTTGGCATACGCGGACCTTTAGAATCAGCTGGACTCATGCTTTACGGCTCTTGCACGCATTGGGTTGAAGATATAGGCTCTGCATTGAATTTAATGAGTGAAATTAAGGATATAAGTCAAGAAAAATTGCACAATTTTTTTGTAGAAACATCAAACAGAAAATAACTATTTTGCCATAAATGAAGTGCCTTTTAATTTGACCTTATACGCGAAAAAAGCTAAATTTGACTTGCCTATTAACTTATCAAAAAAACAACAATAGGAAGGACAAATCTATGCCTTATATTCCGCATACAGAAGTTGAATTAAAAGAAATGCTTGATGTTATTGGAGTGCGATCTATTGAAGATCTCTTCATTGATATTAAAGACGACATGAAGCCACAATCTTACAATCTTCCAAAAACAAAATCAGAAGACGAAGTTTGTATGTATTTTGAAAAGCTTGCGCAGATGAACAAAACTGACGTTGTTTCCTTCTTGGGCGCAGGTTTTTATGATCATGCCATTCCAAAAGCAGTAGACACGCTTTCAAGCCGTGGTGAATTTGTCACAGCCTACACTCCCTATCAGCCTGAAGTTTCGCAAGGAACTTTGCAGGGAATTTTTGAATACCAAACTTCTTGCGCGCGCCTTATGGAGCTTGATTGCGCTAATGCTTCTGTCTATGATGGCGGTTCTGCTTTATTTGAAGCAATAATGATGTCTATTCGCCACACAAACAAGAAGCGCATTGTCATTGACGCGGCAGTTTCGCCTATTTGGCTCACAATGATACGCTCCTATACTTCAAATCTCAATCTTGAACTTGTTGAAGTTGAGCAAAAAGACGGCATGACACAAGTTGAAGCAATAAAAGCAAGCATAGATGAAAATACAGCTTCTGTTGTTGTGCAAAACCCAAATTTCTTTGGTAATATTTACGATTTCACCGAACTTTTCAACTACGCACACGAGAAAAAAGCCCTTGGTATCATTGCTATTCAGCCTATGATGCAATCCTTACTCAAGACACCTGGTGAAATGAATGCGGATATAGGCGTTGCAGACGGGCAAGTGCTTGGTTTACCTCTTTCTTTTGGCGGCCCTTATCTAGGCATTATGTGTTGTAAAAAGGAATTAATCAGACAATTCCCTGGCAGAATAGTCGGCAGAACAAAGGATGTTGACGGCAAGGTTGGCTATGTGCTCACCTTACAAGCGCGTGAACAGCATATTCGCCGTGCAAAGGCTACTTCAAATATTTGCTCAAACCAAGCTTTATGCGCTATGCGCGCCGTCATCTACATGGCACTTTTAGGCAGCGAAGGTATGGAGCGCACTGCCCTTCTTTCAATGGAAAATACACGCTATGCAGTAGAAAAATTGACCGCAATCGAGGGAGTTGAAAGACTTTCTGAAAATGATATCCCTTACGGTTATGAAGTGGCATTAAAGCTTCCTCTTTCTGCTTATGAACTAGTGGACTCACTCACACAAAGAGGATATGTTGCTGGTTTTCCTGTAGGAAAATACTATAAAGACATGGATAATGTGCTTCTTTTATCTTGCACAGAAAGGCATACAAAAGAAGATATTGGCATTCTTGCCGAAATGGTAAAAGCCTATATTTCAAAATAGCTTTATGAATAATTATATCAACATTATCAAATAATTATAGAGAAAATATCATGATACAAACTATAGACAGAAAAACTCTTTTTCAAAAATCCGTTGAAGGCAGACTAGGCTGTGTTCCGCCAAAACCATCTTCAAAAGCCTCTGATTATATTCCACAAAATCTTTTACGCAAAGAAAAAGCAAAGCTCCCTGAACTTTCAGAATTAGATGTAGTGCGCCATTTCATGGGCTTATCAAAGCTCAATGTCTGCGTTGATTCAAATTTCTACCCTCTTGGTTCTTGTACAATGAAGTACAATGCAAAGTTCATGGAATACATTGCTGCCCTCCCTGGCTTTGCCACACTACACCCTCTTATGGCGCAATTGCGCGGTGCTGGCCACTACACACAGGGCGCGCTTCGCCTTATGTATGAAGCTGAAGAAAGCTTATGCGAACTCACAGGCATGAAGGCCTTCACCTTGCAGCCAATGGCAGGCGCGCACGGCGAATTTGCAGGAACTATGCTCATTGCAGCCTACCATAGAAATAAGGGTAATAAGAAAACAAAGATTATCTGCCCAGATGCAGCACACGGAACAAATCCAGCTTCTGCCGCTTTAGCAGGTTATGAAGTAGTCACTATTCCATCAAAAGACGGTATGGTTGACCCAGAAGCGCTTGAAGCCGTTCTTGATGACGATGTAGCCGCAGTGATGATGACATGCCCTAATACATTAGGATTATTTGAAAATCATCTCAAAACCGTAGTTGAAAAGCTACGCAGAGTTGACGCGCTTCTCTATTATGACGGCGCGAATATGAATGCAATTATGGGCAAGATGCGCGTGGGCGATGTCGGCTTTGATGTTGTGCACTTGAACGTACACAAGACCCTCGGCACTCCACATGGCGGCGGTGGTCCTGGTTCAGGGCCTGTTGGTGTATCTCAACGCTTGGTTGAATTTTTGCCTATTTCGCGTGTAGCAAAACAACAAGACGGCTCTTTCTATCTCAACTATGATTATCCAAATTCACTTGGTTATATCGCGCCTTTCTACGGAAACTTTTCTGTCATGGTCAAGGCCTATGCCTATATGTACAGACTTGGCGGCGAGGGTTTAAAAAGGGCGTCAGAATATGCTGTGCTCAATGCAAATTACATGATGGCAAAGCTAAAAGACGTTTTAGATGTGCCTTATGCAGATAGGCCTTGCATGCATGAATTTGTTGCTTCTGCTCCTGAAGGTTACAAGGCTTTTGATATTGCAAAAGGCTTGTTAGAGGCAGGTTTTCACGCGCCTACTGTCTATTTTCCGCTTATTATCAAAGAATGTCTTATGTTTGAGCCAACAGAAACTGAATCAAAACAAACCTTAGATAAATTCTGTGATACCATTCATGACATACTTTCAAAAACAAGCGAAGAATTACACGAATATCCGCTCACAACACCTGTACGAAGACTTGATGAAACTCTCGCGGCTAGGTCTATGGTATTGGTTGAGGAAATCTAATAAGATTTATTTCTAAATAATAAAAAACTATGCTAGACTTTCTGCTCATACTTATAGACTCCTTTGCCTACATGGCGCAAATGATGACTACTTTTTTAGAATATCCACTCTCTTTTTTGGATACTCTTTCGCACTGGGCTGAATCACTTGACTTTGTAGGTTTTATTTCCGTGCCTATAGACATACTGTCTGGTGTGCTCAGCTTTTTCAGTGGCATATTAGAACTTTTTGCTGAAATCCTCAATATATGGGAACAAGACCTCAATCCGCCACTTGAAATATTCACAAAAGACCCGCAAGAAATTATTTAATTTTTTTTTGAGGGGGAACCACATTTTTGTGACAAAGAGGATTATCCTCACATGAGTTTCCCCCTCAAACTCCCCCTCCTTAAAAAACAACAAGTGAATAAAAAATTAAAATATTTTCTTATTCTTTCAAGTAGAATTTAGAGCATCAACTTAAAGCCCACCGCTAAGAAAATTTCTATTTAACCACTCACTTACTGCGGTGAATTAAGAAGTTTTTTGGAAGGAAGGGGGTGAGGGGGAAACCTTGTCTTTTGTTCACAAAAGCATGGTTTCCCCCTCAAAAAACCACATAAAAAAAGGAAAAATTATGCCTATCAACTACGATTACACAGACTTACTTAATGAATTAAAAGAAGATATTGAAGACAACATACTAGAATTAGACGAAGAAATTCAAATCCTTAGACAAGATAAAAGCATTGGTGAAAACTACTATCCTATTGTAGATTATTACTACAGTCATGAAAGAATGTTAGCAATTTTTGAGATTGAAAATCTTTATGAAGACGCTGAAGTGCAGAATCTTGCTGACAATTTAGAAGAGCTAGAAGATTTAGATGAAGAATTTGCAAATCTCGAAGAAGAAAAAGCTCTTTATGAGCAGGACAGAGAGTTTTTAACACTTGCAAAGGTTTCAGAAGTTGTAGAGGAAATGCAAAAATTTTCCTTTGTTTTGACAAAATAAGAAAAAATGACTATATAAGTAAAAAAGCACATGTGAACGAAGTGAGCATGCTTCTTGCTCTTTGTTAGTAGACTTACTTAGATTTAAAAACAGACCTCATTTTTAAAGCGAAACAGTATTTAAGCGAAGCTTAAAACTTTTTCGCAATCAAAAAAAATTAAAAACTGCTTTGGCCACACATCTTGCTTAATCGCTCATGTGCGGGTTTCCAAAGGGGGTGGTCCCGTGAGGATAATCCCCTTGGTCGCCGAAGGCAAAAAAATCATAAATGAGAAGGACATAAACCATGAATAGGCGTGAATTTCTCAAAACAAATGCCCAAATGCTTGCCTTTCTTTCGGCTAGTTCTGCTTTAACTTCAAAAGAACTCTTTTTTC
>CAYJHE010000084.1:0-10380 GCA_964369675.1 uncultured Desulfovibrionaceae bacterium
AAATTACATGTCTTCATAATGATAATTAACAAAATTTTTCATAAAATCTCCTAAATTCTGGCTAATAAATGTTAAAACAAAGCATGATGCTTTCAAGGAACTGCACTATTATTTAGTTCTAGCTCTACAAAAAGTGCTAGACCTTGTAGCTTGTGAAAAAAATAATATGTCTTATTATAGAGAAGTTTATAAAAAAAAGTAAAGTAAATTATATTATTAAAGCGTTAATTTTTAATAGAAGTTTTGCAAGCCTATATATTAAAAATAACTTGATTTTACTTATAGTTAAACATATAATTACTTGTGAGGTATTATTATGTCTATTAAATTGAATTTTAATCAACTCTATGTTTTTTATTTAGTCGCAGAACACGGCGGAGTCAGAGCTGCTTCTAAAATACTTTATATTTCTGCCCCTGCTGTTTCAATTCAGATAAAAAAATTTGAAAAGTTTATAGGCTTTAATCTTTTTATTCGCCACAATTCACAATTAAAGCTTACAGAAAAGGGTAAGTTAATTTATTCTCAAGCAAAAAAAATATTTACTTCAATAAAGAAGCTTGAGGAGCAAATTGATGAATTTGCGCATAAAGAAAAAACGGCTATAACCTTAGGCTATCCTATATCTTCATCTCAAATGTATTTAACTGAAATCATTAAAAGATTAGGTAAGAAAATCACAAACATAGACTTGCAAATAAGTTTTGGAACAAGCAGTCAAATCATTGAAAGATTAGAAAATGGGGAAATAGACATTGCCTTATTGAGTGAAACAGCACAAAGAGAAAGCTTTGTCAAAACACCTTTTGCCGAAGAAGACATCATCCTTGCGCTTGGAGCGCACAATTCTTTTGGGAAAAAGCATGAAGTAAGGGCAAGCGATTTAGAGGGTTACCCTATTATCTTGCCCGAAAGAAAATCTTTATTTTTTGAAGTACTAGAAAAATATTTCATCAAATACGCCATAAAACCACAAGCTGTTATGGAAAATACACTGAGTGAAGTTGCAAAAGAAGTCATACAGACAACGCAATACGGACTTTTTACCTCTCTTGAACAAATCAAATACGAATTAGCAACAAATAAAGTCAAAGCAATCAAAATAATAGACGCGCCTATTGTTTTTAAAATGTGCTTTTTTTCGCTTAAAAACATTGAGCCAAGCTATGCTGCTGAGCTTTTTTTATCAACAGTAAACTTAGAGCATTTTCAAAAAAATATGGACTTGAACGAGAATATTTTATAAATTCTCAAGAATAAATACTCTACTTTTCAAAAAAAGCCTGGGAATCCTTTGGGGCTTGCGCTCTATCTTTGTCTGTATATTCTCTGATAACCTGAACAACAGATATTTTATAGCTTTCAAAAAGCGTATTCTTCCCTTCTAATTGGCTCATTCTATGCTGTATCGTGTTTCGCCAATTTGACATAGCTTCTTCGCTTTCCCACGCATTTAAAGATAATATTTTATTTTCATCAGCCAAACTTTGAAAACGCTCTGCACGCTCAAAGCCTTCAACTTCAGGCAAAAGTTCTTTCAAACTTGCAGCAAGCTCTAAGTATTTGGCTTTCCCTTCTTTTGTTGGTATTACTTCAAATAAAACTATATATTTCACTTGTTTTCTAGCTCCATTTTAAGTAAAAATTCCTTCATGTCTAAACCACCAGCATAACCTACAAGTTTACCCGAAGAACCAATAAATCTATGGCAAGGGTAGATTAATGTTATAGGATTTTTATTGTTTGCCATGCCAATAGCTCTGCTTGCCTTTGCATTACCTACAGCAATAGCAATATCTTTGTAAGTTCTTGTTTCTCCATATGGAATATCACAAAGAGCCTGCCAAACTTTTTGCTGAAATTCTGTTCCCTTTAATTGGCAAGGCAAGTCAAATTCTTTTCTTTTTGCGTTAAAATATTCTTCAAGCTGCTTAAAAGCTTTTTCGGTAAGCTCATTTTTTGTGCCAAAATCGCTGATATTTTCATCAAATATCTTTTTAAAGAAAGTTATATATCCATTTGAATATTCAATTTTAAAGTAGCCAAGCTTTGTTTTATATATTGCAAAATTTTTCATTATTTCACCCCTTTTCTCTATGCCGCAGGCAAGATGCCTGCTCTTTTTTTTTGCAAAAAAGTATGAAAGCTTAACTGTAATTTTAAAATACTATACATTCATCTGAATTAACAGATTTTAAATACACGCTCTAATGCAATTCACTGCTATTATACAATGCGTGGTAGTGTGAGCCTTCTTTTTTGATAAGCTCATCATGTGAGCCTTCTTCAACAATTTCACCATGATTGATAACGCAAATCTTGTCAGCATGTCTTACAGTTGACAATCTATGAGCAATAATAAGCACAGTTCTGTCCTTCATAAGGTTATCAATAGCTTTTTGCACAACTGCTTCGGACTTGTTGTCGAGTGCAGAAGTTGCCTCGTCTAAGATAACAATAGGCGCGTCCTTCATAAAGGCTCTAGCAATACCTATTCTTTGCTTTTGCCCGCCTGAAAGCAGTATTCCTCTTTCGCCTATTTCTGTATCAATTCCTTGCTCAAGAGAAGAAATAAACTCAGTGAGGCACGCACTTTCAAGCACATTTTGCATTTTTTCTTCGCTCACATTTTCTTTGCCTAGCACGATATTATCGCGTATAGTGCCAGCAAACAAGAAATTGTCTTGGAAAACTATAGCTATATTTTCACGCAAGCTTTTAAGCGAATATTCTCGAATATCTGTCCCGTCAATAGAAATTGAACCAGATTGTATATTGTAAAATCTTGGCAAAAGGTTCACCAAGGAAGTCTTTCCGCCGCCTGAATTACCCACAAAGGCAACATTTTGCCCTATCTTTA
The DNA here is from genome assembly GCA_964369675.1 of uncultured Desulfovibrionaceae bacterium. Taxonomy (GTDB): domain Bacteria; phylum Desulfobacterota; class Desulfovibrionia; order Desulfovibrionales; family Desulfovibrionaceae; genus CAYJAZ01. The sequence goes on from CAYJHE010000084.1 coordinate 2,861, forward strand.
TTTCAAGACTGAGGTCTTTTAGCACTGGCTTATTTTCAACATAGGAAAACTCAACATTTGTATACTTTATTGCATCTTCGATTTTTTCTAATTCTTTTGCATCAGAACTGTCTTGAATAGAGCTTTCAAGGTCAAATTTTTCAAAAACACGCTCCATTGCAAGTAAGGACATCTGCACATTACTAAAGGTATTTCCCATAGCTTTAATAGGCGTATAAAGCATCAAAAGAGCTGCAATAAAGGAAACAAATTCACCAGGAGTGAGAAGGTTATTCAAAATAAGGTAAGAGCCAAGCCAAATAACACCTGCTATACCAAAAGAAATAATAAAATGCATAAGTGGACTTAATAAGCCAGTTCTGCGTATCATCTTCATGCTAAGATCTACAACAATATCTAAGGTGCTGCCAAACCTTTTCTTTTCATGTTCTTGCAAGTTATAAGAAGCAATAACTCTGTTTCCAGCAAAAACTTCATTATACGCAGTGAGTAGTCCACCGCCTGACATAACAGTCTTTTTCATTATATCTTTTATTTTTCTTCTTAATTGCGTAAGCGGATATAGGGCAAAGCCAAGCACAGTGAGCGCAATTATCGATAATTCCCATGAATTCCAAAGTAAAACACCAATAAGAGAAATAGAAGAAAAAACACGAGTAACAAAAAGCTTTACAGAAGCAAGAAGACCGCCACAAGCTATATCAGCATCATTATTATAACCATATTGAATGACACCTGAATTTGTTTGGTCAAAAGAAGAAGCGTCATTAGTCAAAAGCTTTGAAAAAAGACTTAATTTTAAATCCTTAGTGATATGCGCTGCAACCCATGCGTTTAAATAAGTAGAGCTATAGTTACACGCGCTTTGCACAAAACTAAAAGCAATAATAAGTAAAGGTATATAGGTGGCTTCTTGCACATTTTTTTCAATCATTACCGTATCCATGAAAGGACGTAAAAACGTGGCAATAACCGCATCCATCGCGCCAACAGGCAAGGTGAGCACAAGAGCAAGAATGGCTTTATATCTGTAAGGATGAACATAGGGATAGATACGTCTGTAGTTTTCCACTGTGTTCATTGCTAATACTTTATCTTTAATTTTTTGAAACATATATCTTCCTTTTTCTTGACAACTTTTATACACGCTGTCAAAAAAAAAGTAAAGAGCTATAAAAAGGTGAGCATTTCGCCTTTTATGAACTAAATCTTAGTATAGCACACTTCAACTAAGTGTTCTATAAGTTCATTTGAAAACATAAGCGCTTTTTTTTCATTGCCTATAACTATATTTTTTAATATATTATTATGCATTTGCGCAGCTTTAACCTCATCGTCTTCGTGCTTATTAGCAAACCAAAAACGCCTTGAAGAATATTGTATTTCTCTAAGTGAAGTATAGAAGAAAGGATTTTGCGTAGCTTCGCATAAAAGTTTGTGTATATCGTGCAAGATTTGTAAAAAAACCTCTTCTTCTTTTTTTACTGCGCTTTCATTGAGCTTATTGCCAAGCATGAGCATTTGTTTTTTTTGGCAAGGAGTAGCACGCATGACAGCAAATTTTATACAAATAGGTTCTATATGCCTACGCACTTCAAGTAATTGCAATTGCTCTTGCGCGCTTACTTCAAGTATTTCAATGCCTTTTCTTTGATGCACTTTTAGTAAGTGGAGTTGCTCAAGTGTTTGCAAGGCTTCGCGCACTGGCGTTCTTCCAAGATTAAGCATGCTTGCAATCTTGTTTTCAGAATACAAGACATGCACTTTGAGTTCGCCAAAAACTATCATTCTTTCGATTTCTCTCTTTGCAATTTCAGAAAGGCTTTCACCATTTTGTTGCTCTGATATATCTTTTGTTTTTTCTTTTATATGCTTCATTTCACTTCTTCTTATAATAAATTGGATTTGCTTTCATAGACCTATTGTATATATTTTTTTATTAAATGTAAAATAGAATTCTACTTTTAAAGCTTCAAGTAAAGAAGAAAAAGCCTTGACATGTTCTTCAAACTGATATACAAGTTAATTTAATTTAGGAACAAAAAACAATATAATTTTAATTTATTGGCTTTTTATCACATTTTTTCTAGTATACCAACAAAGAAAAAAACAGAACAACACGAGAAAAAAAGGGACTTTATGGAATTTACTTGGACAAAAAAAGCATTAGCAAGTGACTGTATTACAAAAGAAAATACTGCAAATGCTCTTGAATTTGATGTCATTGTTTGTGGCGGCGGGCCTGCTGGGCTTGCTGCAGCTGTCATGTCAGCTCGTCAAGGTTTAAAAACTCTACTTATAGAAAAAAACGGTTTTTGCGGTGGCGCTGCCGTTGCTGGTTTATCAGGAACTATTTGCGGAATGTACCTCACTCAAACAGATATTGAAAACAAAGAGGCAGTGCAAGTTGTATTTGGATTCACAGAAGAATTTAAAAATGCTCTTTTAAAAAAACAGGGGCTTACAGGCCCGCAAATCTATGGCAACACACATGTTCAAACCTTTGAACCAAATGCTTGGAAGGAAGTTGCTGATGATTTTATTGAGAAAGAAAAGATAACAACGCTCTTTCATTCTCTTGTTATTGCACTCACTGTAGAAGAAAATTCTGTCACTGGTATATTAGTTGAATCAAGTGCAGGCCATACATACATAAAGGCAAAGAGATTTATTGACGCAACTGGTGATGCCGCTCTTGTTGCAAAACTAGGCCTAGACTATACAAGAGGCGACAATGGCGCTGTGCAAAACCCTACTATGATATTTAGACTATCAAATGTAGATGAAAAGGCTTTTTACGACTACTTTGGCAAGGACACCATTTGCCCGCCTGACCTCACACAAAAGCTCACAAAAGCTTTTGAAGAAGGAAGTTACAATACTCCAAGAAATAAAATTTGGGTCTTCCCTACTCCGCAAAAATCTATTTTTCTTATGAATTGCACACAATTAGCAGGTCCAAACAAGGAAATTTTAAATGTACTCAATCCTGATGAGCACACCTATGCTGAAATCACAGGAAGGCGTGCCGCAAGAGAGTACCACAGATTTTTCAAGGATAATGTAAAGGGCTTTGAAGACTCCCAGCTTATTGAAATTGCTCCTGAAGTTGGTATCAGACAAACAAGAACTATTATAGGCGAAAAAAAGCTCAAGAATGAAGACGTGGCAAATTGCGTAAAAAGCGAAGACGCTATTGCGCGCTCATCATGGCCTATAGAGCTTCATGCAGGCGAGGTTTCAAAATTGCACTGGCTTAATAACGACTATTATACAGTGCCCTACCTTTGCTTAGTACCTAAAAATATTGATAATCTTATTGTTGCAGGCAGATCTCTATCAACAGAGCACGAAGCCTTAGCCTCTGCAAGAGTGACTGCACAATGTTTTGAATACGGACACGCGGCTGCCATTGCAAGCGCGATTTCTTTAAAGAAAAACCTTTACTATAAAGATGTAGATGTCAAAGAAATTCAAATGATTATGAAGGAAAACGGAAGCGTTCTCTAGGCTTTGTTTTACATTCATTTTTGTTGAAAATATCACCAAAATTTTGAATATATAAAACATTAAAGCCTTATGGCAAAAGACTGTTCAACTAATTATTTACCCAAAGAGAGGATAAAGTATGGAAAGTAAATGGAGTATGAAAAACCTAGACCACAAATTAATGTGGCCTTCACTAATTTTTATTTTTACAGTAATGATTTTGGCTGTAATCTTCCCTGAAACAATGAAAAGCATCACAGCGGCTGGTTCAAACTTTGTGACATATCAGTTAGGCTTTCTTATTCAAATCGTATCGCTTGGCTGTGTTGTTATTTTAGCATGGCTTGCTTTTGGCAAGTATGGCAGTGTACGTTTTGGCGGTAATGATGCAAAGCCTGAATTTAGCTTTATCGCTTTTGCTTTTATGATGTTTACTGCTGGTGTTGGCGCTGGTCTAGTATATTGGGCTATTGGCGAACCTATGTACTATATGCTTTATCCACCTTACGGAGCTGAGCCACTTTCTCAAAAATCCACTGAATGGGCTATCACTTATTCTATTTATCACTGGAATGTAATTGGCTGGGCTATTTTCCTTTTTCCTGCAATTCCTTATGGTTACTACCTACACAACCGCAAAAAAACAAATACTCGACTTTCTGCACTTTGTTCTGATATTATAGGTAAGAAGCACGAAAATTCTTGGCTTGGCTATGCTATCAACATCTTTGCTATTTTTGGAACTCTCGGCGCATTTTCCACTTCAATGGGACTTTCAGCCGAACTTCTTGGCGCAGGGCTAAATACCTTATTTGGCATTGAAAGCACAGCAACAGTGAAGGTGCTTATTGTTCTTTCATTTATTGTTTTCTATATCTTTGTTATGCTTGCAGGTCTCAAAAAAGGCATAAGCAAACTTGCAGACATATGCGTGTATGTTGCTGTTGGTATGATTATCTTTATTCTTCTTACAGGCCCAACTTCCTTTATTATTAACTATTATGCCGATAGTTTAGGCATGATGCTCAACAATTTCTTTAGAATGACTTTCTACACAGATCCTGTTGCAAAGGGTGGTTTCCCACAAGGCTGGTCAATCTTCTATTGGGCATGGTATATGGCATATCTTGTGATGATGGGTCTGTTTATTGCCAGAGTTTCAAAGGGCAGAACTTTCCGTGAAACTATTTTGACTTGCGTTATTGGTTCTTCATTTGGCTGTTCTTTATTCTTAGGTATTTTAGGCGGTTATACTGTAAACGCACAAATGACAGGTGCTTTCCCTGTTGTAACATGGCTACAAGAAGTTGGTCTTTCACAAGCTGTTATTAATGTTATTGCATCAGTGAAATTTGGTAGTGTTGTGCTTGTTGTTTTCATGATTGCTGCTTACTTCCTTATTACAACAACAATGACATCAGCTACTTACGCTGTTTCTATGATGACAACAAAGAATTTCAATCCAGATAAAGAACTTGATGTGAGCGTACGCTTAATTTGGTCTGTTGCTGTTGGCTGTATTAGTATGGTTGCTCTACTTATGGGCGGCTCTATTGACACAATCAAGTCAATGGCAATCATTTCAGCACCTCCTATGATTATTCTCTACTTTATTGTTATGCTTTGCTTATTCAAGTGGCTCAAGGAAGACTATAAAACAAGCGATGCTATTGTTGAAGTAAAGAAATACGAAAGCACTAGCGAAGAAAATGCATAAAAAATCATAAACAGGGAGCTTTTTACTAAAAAAGCTTCCCCTCATAAAAAGGATAAAGATATGCAAGCAAATCTTATTAAATCAATTGAATTTCTTCCAGTAAATATTAAGGCAAGCAATTGGAGCCAGAATACCTGCATTGTTAAAGTTACCGATGAATCAGGACGTTACGGAATTGGTGAAGCAGACGGTTCGCCAAATGCTATAGCAGCTTATGCAACTATTGAGACTGAGCATAAATGGCTCTCAAATCTTACGCAAAGTATTGTTGGGCGCGACCCAATTGAGTTTAACGCAAACTGGGATATTATGTATGAAACTACACGCTGGATTGGACAACGTGGTTTTGGCTTATTTGCTATATCAGGCATAGACATGGCTTTGTACGATTTAGCAGGCAAGCAGCATAATCTTCCAGTATACAAGCTTCTTGGCGGACAAATGCGCGATAAAGTGACACCTTATTTCACGCTCTATCCCGACTGCGCTTCAGATGCGAGTTTAGATGTCGCACTCAAAGGCTACGCACCGCTACTTGAAACAGCAAGACAGAAAAAAGTAAAGGCTGTAAAAGTTTGCATCATGCAAGATGCTGTGATGAGCAAGCAAGAAGTGGTCACCTATATCAAAGAATGCAGAAATATGCTTGGATTTGAAATAGATATGATGGTTGACTGCCTTTACCGCTGGACAGATTGGGAAGAAGTGAAGTGGATATTAAACAAATTAGAAAATGAAGATCTCTACTTTGCTGAAGCAACTTTAGCACACGATGACATTATAGGACATAAAAAGCTTGCGCAATCTGTGAGCACAAGAATCTGCGGAGCAGAAATGTCAACTAGTCGTCATGAAGCCCTTACATGGCTCAAAGAGGGCGGCGTTTCAGTTATTCAACCAGATTATAACCGTTGCGGTGGCTTGACAGAACTCAGACGTATCAGCCATATGGCAGAAGAATACAGCGTGCAAGTGAGCCCGCACCAGTGGAAAACAGGCATCACAGCGGCTGCTTGTCGCCACTTCCATATAAGCAATAAGTATACTGCTTATGTTGAATACCTACACCCTGATTTCTATGGCGGAAGCCTAAGAAAAAATCTTACAACAAATGAAGTGCCTATTATAGATGGTTTTATGCAAAAGCCAACTGAAGCAGGTTTAGGCATTGATATAAACAAAGAATTCTATAAAGAAGTGACAGGAAAGGATTTTTAAACTTTTCTGAAAATACCCCAAACAAAGGCTAGTTAGCAATAACTAGCCTTTAGGCTGTTGACAAGGTCGACAGCCTCGAAAAACAAGAATAGCCAACATTTACTTTTGGCGTTAAATGAATGTTTTTCGTGCCTTTCTGCCAAGTTTGCCTTGCAAACTTAGGCGGCACAAAGTGCACATTTAAAAAATTGGCACTTTGTCATCAAATAAAAGGCTAGTTAGCAATAACTAGCCTTTGTTTTAATCTTTAACTTTCTTTATAAAACTTACACTCTGCTCATCGTTTCTTGCAATTCTTGTGCTTGTTCAGCAAGCTCACGAATAGCATCAGCAGACTGGAGAATAGCTTCAGCATTTTTATTCACAACCTCATTAATATCACTCATAGATTGTGAAATTCCATCAGAAACAGAGGTTTGTTCGCCAGCAGCATTTGCAATTTGGTGAATCATATCAGTATTCTGACGTGTAACAGAAGCAATTTCTTGCAAGGAATCTTCTGACTGTTTTGCAAATTCAGAAGTTTGTGAAATTTGCTGCACAACACGCTTCACTTCCTCTTGGTTTGCTGTGCTTGAATCTTGTATTGAACGCACGCTTTCACTTACTTCGCGAGTTGCGTCCATTGTTTTTTCAGCAAGCTTTCTTACTTCATCAGCAACAACAGCAAAGCCACGTCCTGCTTCACCAGCTCTTGCCGCTTCAATAGCAGCATTTAATGCAAGGAGATTTGTTTGATCTGCAATATCTGTGATCACATTAATAATACTTCCAATTCCTTCTGAAAGCTGATCCAGTCTTTCCATATTGCCTGTCAAGTTTTCAGCTGAACCAGTCAATGTTTGCATTGCTTGAGACATTTTCCCAATAGTTCCAATGCCCTCTTGTGCTTTATCAAGAACGATACTACTTTGTTCGGCTGTATTTGATGCGTTTTGCGCTACTTCTTGCACAGATGCGTTCATTTCAGACATTGCTGTACTTGTTCTTTCAATGCTTTCACGCTGGAAGTTTGAGCCTTCAACAATAAGGTCTGTTTGAGCTGAAAGCTCTTCAGCAGCAGAAGCAACACGATCTGCAATTCCTATGGCCTGCA
>CAYJHE010000085.1:0-10369 GCA_964369675.1 uncultured Desulfovibrionaceae bacterium
GCAGCAGCAACAGCACCAGTAGAGTCAACAGTACCACCAATCCAAGCACCAGCTAAGACTTCAGGCATTCCAACTGCATTTGCAAAAGCTGGAATAGCAATCATCATGATAGCTGTGAAGGTAAGTGACAGACCGATAGCAAGTGTGAGTTCTTCTTTTTTCGCACCACAAGCAGATGCAGCAGCGATCGCAGCAGATGTACCACAAACAGACATGTCAGATGAAATAGTGATGTTAAGAGTTTTAGATTCGATTTTCAATACTTTTTGACCGAAAATATAAGTAGTTACTAAAACAATAGGTGTAACAACCCATGCAACGAAGATACCAGGAACACCGATTGCAAGAAGTTTGTTGAAGAGAACTTCTGCACCAAGACAGACAAGACCAGTTTTGATGAAGTATTCAACTTGCACACCAGGAACAATCCATTTAGGTGTGCCAATACTGTTAGCAACAATCATACCTAGAATAATAGCCCAAACTTCAGTATTTAAGCCATAATGTCCCATAGTTGCTTGCTTTCCAAGAATAGAAGCAACAAGAGTAAGAAGGTAAACGCCAATAAAGCCGATAAAGAAGTTTTTTACATTCCAGCCCATGAATAGAGCACCAATACTAAAGGTAATACCAAAGATAAAACCAAGAATAATGAGGTTTGGAATGAGGTTGTAAGGTTTTGCTAACTTTGCTTTTGCTTTTGAAAATTGAGAATTAAGTTTAGACCATTCTTGCACAGCAACTTCAGCTGCAGTGTTAAGCACAGAACTTTGATAGTTTGCTTCCATAGCTAGGCCTTCAGCGCTTCGTGCTATAGCAAATGCCATGTCTGTTTTTGCTTGTAATTCATCAATGCTTGCTTTCATAGGCGCGTTTTTCTCATTTGCTGCGCTTTCTGAAAGATAGAGAGATGAAACTGGATTTGTTGTCCACTTATTTGGGGTTTTGAAAAAAGCTAAAAGAGCTTTTGGACCAGGTTCACCCTTAGCTTGCAAAGCCTTTTTTTCTGCATTTGCTTCAATAAGAGCAATGGTTTCAAAAGGTTTTGTTTTTTCAGTGGAAATTGTCATTTCAATAGATTTTAAGGACTCAGTATACTGTGTTTTAAAACCTTCAATGAAATAAAAATACCCAAAGATAATGATTGCGAAACCAATCCAAATGGCCCAATAATCTTCCTTCTTCCATAGGTCAGAAATTGAACTTTGTGCGCGATCAACAACTTTTTCACTACTTGACATAAAATCTCCTTGTTTAATGCTTAATTATTTTTTTCACAAAAACCCACGAAAACATGTAAGCATGTCTGTTTTTAACAAAAAAAAATAAAAATGTCAAGCACTCTATTTTGAAAAACACTTAAGTACCTAAAATAATTGACTTTAATCTAATAACTAATGGTAAGCATTACTATATATATCTACCTGAAAACATTGAATAAATTTAACGCATTCTTATTAAAATCAGTTTTTCCATGAAAAAGCAATAAAAAAGCCCTTATAAATGAAAAAAATCACTAGAACGCCATTCTATTTTACAAAATTATGTTTTTAATGAGCTAAAGAATAATTTATAGGAATGCGTACTTGTATGGCTTCGTCTATGTTTGAAAGCTGGCTGTTTATGAGTTTTTTTGAGAGCTTTTCGCTTGCAATATCAAGTACTCTTTTGCCGCTTGTTTGTGCAAGTTCAGCCTTTGTTATCTTGCCCTTTGCATTTATATGTACAAGAATAAAATTTGTCCCTTCAGCACCGCTTCTTCGTGCATTTTTTGGGTATTGCTTGTATTTATTAGCTAAGGTCATCAGTTGTGAAAGGGCATTATCACTTGTTTTGTTCGAGCCTTTGCTTGAAAAATTTGCTTCTGGCGAATTGCTTTTATCAGTAGCGGAAAATTCGCTTTGCTGAGCTATAGGAGCTGTTTGCTCTTCTTTTTTCTTGACAACTTCTCTTTTTTTTGGAGGTATTGGTTTTTTTACTTCTTTTGGCTTGATTGGTTCAGGCTTTATTTCTTCAACTTTTTTAACTACGGGTTCTTGTATTATAGGCTTTTGAGCTTCTTGCTTTTCAATTAGAGGTTTTTCTTCTATAGGGTAATTAAAAGGGGAATGCTGTACAAAAAGTATTTCAAATTTTTTCTTTGTGTCGTCTATTTTCTGCTTTTGAATTACAACTTCCGGCAAGATGGAAGTGATTTTTTTTAAGTCTAATATATTGATTTCTAATGGTTTTTGTATTACTGCTACAAGAACAAGGCTTGAGAGCACAAAGAGAATAGCTTGTGCTGTATATTTGCTTTTATCTAAGGCAACGCCCTTATAAAGGAAATCATTATAAAGCTTCTGTGCTAATGACAAATTTGCCTCCCTCTCTTGCCTTTGCTTTATCTACAATGTGAACAAAAGATTTAAATGGGGTATCTTTATCTATATAGAGATTGAGTGTAGCATCAGGATTTTTATCTATAGTTTCAGAGATAAAGTTCAAGTCAACTTCTTCACTATTGTAAAAGAACTTTCCCTCAGCATCGACTGAAATAACAATTTCTTCTTGCTTTTTCCCTGCATCTGTATTTTGTGCTTGCGGCAACATAATTTCCAAAACAGGCTTTGAGAAAGTTGTTGTCATAATAAAGAAAACAAGAAGCATGAATATCACGTCAATAAGTGGTGTGAGGTCGATGCTTAAGTCGTCATCAAAGCTAAATGCGTGTTTATTATGCATATTTCCTACCTATTTTATCTCACTTGCGCTACATAAATCTAATACTCTGTAGCTGTGCTCTATAGCTTCAATGTGGAAGCCTTTAAATTTGAGCATAAGAAAATAATAAGCCATAAGAGAGGGAATAGCGACAGAAAGTCCTAAAATTGTTGTCAAAAGAGCCGACCAAATACCAGAAGCAAGAACAGTTGGGTCTGGTGAGGTGCTTGAAGCTATAGCTTGAAAGACGTCAACCATACCAATAACAGTTCCAAGAAGTCCTAAAAGAGGAGAGATGACAGAAACTAAGCGTAAGTATGTCAAATCTTTTGTGACTCCTTCAAAGTTTCTGTGAAAAAGATAGGCCACTTCTGATCTTATGTCGTCTGAATGCTTTGAGTGTGCAGTTAAAATCTCTTTAATAAGATTAACAAGTGGATTTTTTAAATCTTTTTTAAAAGCTTGACTAGGACAACATTCTTTTTGTTCTAAATCAAGGAAGTCCCTTTTGAATTGTTTCCAAACAATGCTGAGGTATATATGATTTTTTATAGTGATGTATAAGGCATAGAGAATAAGCACTACTAAGATCACACCGCATACGCCAATCATGTTATAAATGCTTGAAATGGTAGAAAAATCCATAAATTAAACCTTTTTGCTTTTCACTATTTATATTTTTTTAAGCGTCTGCATAACAAAAGCTTGAGCATTTGCAAAATCCTTGCTATCAGGGTGTTTGCTTGCTTCTTCTAGTCTTGCTCTTCTTTCTTCTGTCATTGGGTGCGCTGCGGCTGCATCTTTATTTTTGTACATCATTTCAGTGATTTTTGGGTCAACCTTGCCTTGGCAAAGCCATGAGCCACATATATTATTTTGCTTTTCTTCTTGATTAGCTAGTTCTTCGCCTTTTTTCATGCTATCTTTTGCATGCTCTGAATCAGGCCACGCTCCAAGAGTGCCAAAGAAAATAATATTTTTATTTTTGATTTGTGAAATAAAGTCAATAGCTTGCTTGTTTGGAGCGCCTCTGTCTACCCAATAGCCGCAAATGATGGTATCGAATAAAGTATAGTCAGGCATGTCCTTCATATCCATAAGTATTGCATTTTCAACAACTTCATGTATTGCTTCTGCAACTGCCTTAGTATTACCTGTAAGGCTTGAGTAAGTGATTAAAATATTCATATTATTCTCCGCAATAGGTATTTTTCATTTGAAGAAATGACTGTCTTACACTTTCAATCAATTTCTTGTTTTCTCTGCCTACATAGACAGTGAACTTTATTTCGCCTTCTTTATTGAAGAATGCAAGGTGGTGGCTTTCTAAATTCATAAAGGGCATAGAAACAAAGCCTATTGCTTCTAGGTCGTCAATTTTAATGTGTCCGCCAATGCTTGTGCCATTTTCTTGCGATACATTATAATATGGCCCGCCCTTCTTGCCTTTTGACAATTTGCCTTGTATTTCTAAAACAGAACCTAAATGTACCATGATAAAGGTGCATTTTTCCCATTCACAAGCTGTGTCCCATATTGCTTCAAAGTTTTCGGCTGAACTAAGTGCACACATATCATTTGACATGGCTTTTGCTACGTCTAAATCTGTAATTTCAAGAGCTTGTGAAATTTGTGAAAGCATCATTACCTTATTTTCTTCCAAGTACTTTGCTACTTTTGCTTTTAATTCTTCATTTGCGGACATTTTTCTCTCCTAAAGTGTATGTTTTCGATTAATATTAATCGATTAAAGGTAGTCTTATTGCTTGTTCACAAGCTTGTTCAATGAGTTCTAAATCGTGTGTGATAAGTAATATACATTTATTATCATTGGCAATTTTTTCTAGGGCAGACTTTATTCTTTGCATGTTCTTACCGTCTAAACCGCTTGTTGGTTCATCTAGGATAAGTATTTCAGGGTCTTTTGCTAAAGCACAAGCTATGATAAGTCTTTGCTTTTCGCCGCCTGAAAGCGATTGCGGATGCCTTTGCGCCAATTCTTTTAAACCAAAAGAGTCAAGCAGTTCCATTGCCTCATCAAGAAAGTCTTTATTCTTCTTTGCCTTTCGTTTATAAAAGGGAAGATGTGTATTTTTTTGTTTGTATGCAAGCACAAAGCAGGTTTGAATTTCTTCAAGTGCTGTGCGCATTTGGAGTTGATGGTCGGCATTTTGTAAAACAATACCAATATGTTTAATCATATCCTTTTGTTTTATTTCTTCTTCGTTAATATAAAAAAAGCCTTCACTTACTTTGTTTAATCCTGTAAGTATGCGTGCAAGCGTTGTTTTACCCGTGCCATTATCGCCAACAAGAGCGGTTATGCCTATAGGTAAGGCCATAGAATTATTTGTGTATATATTTTCTTTATTCTTATAAGCAAAGCTCATATTTTCAACAAAAAGCCCTTCTTCTTTTGCTTTAGCTTTCTCTACACTTGGCAAAGTATTTCTTGTATCAACAACTTGAGCTGCTCTTAAGCCATACTTATTTCTTAATTCATCGGAATAGAGAAGGGAAAAGTCGCCTTGCTCTTTTATTTCGCCTTCTTGCATAACAAGCACTCTGTCTGCAATATTTTCAAGCCAATACAATCTGTGATCAACTATGAATATTGCCATACCTTGCTGTTTTAATTGCAGAAGTTTTTGTGCTAAGTCTAGGGTGGCTTCTGGGTCTAAATTTGCTGTAGGCTCATCTAAGATGAGTAATTTAAGTTCATGCGCGTGTAAGGAAGCAAGGCCTACTTTTTGCTTTTGCCCTTCTGAAAGGTCGTGTATAGAAGATTTTTCTATATGTTTAATGTTGTAATCGGCAAGAGCTTTGTTGATATATTGATGAATTTTTTCAGGTGCAGTATTTCTGCATTCAAGAATAAAGGCAAGTTCGTCTTCAACATTTAAGGCAAAAAATTGCTGTTCAGGGTCTTGAAATAAAGTGCCAACATAGTTTGAAAGGAGGTTGATATTTGTTTTTTTTGAATCCATGCCACAAACATTGACTTCATTTTCAAGCTTGCCTTTGTAGTGATGTGGACAAAGACCATTTGCAAGGCGCATAAGTGTTGTTTTTCCGCAACCAGAAGCGCCTGTGCAGAGCACAATTTCGCCTGCCTTTACTTCAAAAGATATATTTTTTACAGCATTTTCTTCACAATTTGAATAGCTGTAGGAGACATTATTAAAAGAGAGCATAAAATTTCCTTGAAAATTTGTTCTAAGTTAGTGCGGACGTCCCACACTTTCGATTTGGAAAAAGAATTCAATAATTAAAGAAGAGGCAACAACAGAGATAAGCAAGAAGATGATGAAGAAATCGTATTTGTTCCAGCTTTCTTTTTTGTAGGAAGACATATGCACATGAGGATTTAATCCCTTGAGCTCACCTGCAATGCCAAGCTCTTCTGAGGTTTTTAGAGAGCGAAATAAGAGAGGAGTGAAAAGAAGGCGAAGCATAGTTATTGGGTGCGTAATTGTTTCTACTACTCCAAGCTTATAGCCACGAATCTTTAAAGTTTCACTTACTTGTTTGACGTCATTCATAAAAGTTGGAATAAAGCGTATCATCACAGCAGAGGGTAAGTATATACAAAAGGGCAACTTCATTGACTTTAATGAAGTGAGTATGTTTTGTATTTTTGTGCTTAAAGCTAGTGGTAGTATAGCATTTAACATAACAAGCATACGCATGAAAGGAATCATAAGTTCTGTTGTATGGAAGGGAATAGGTGTTGCAAGGCTAAGCAGGTAGGAAAATCCTACTGCTATGCAATACATAAGTGTAGCAAGAGGATAGGCTATTAAAAGTATCTTAATTTTCGGCACAAAGAGGGCATAGATGAGTGAAAAGAAAAAGAGAAAAGAAAGTGCTTCTAAAGAGGAAAAAAGCAGGGTAAAGAGAGAGCAAGAAAGAGAAATAGCAATCTTTACAAAGGTGTGCACTTTTTCCAAACCTTTTAATTCTTCTGTGTCGTCTAAAGTTGTATTTTTTGAGACTTTGCTATTTATTGTTTCTTCCATTTCAACTGGAGCTGTGTTTGTATTGGCAATGTTCATATTCTCATCTCTTCCATTTGATGTTTTTCATAAACTTGAAATTTTTAGAATTGCTAATTTTATAATTTTATGTCTTAGATATATTCAATATAATAATTAAAGTGCTGTTTTTTAAGGAAAGGGGGAGTTTTCCCCCTCAAGAACTTTCATTTTAAAAAACTACTCCCTTATAATACCAGCATGTTTTAATTCTTTCACTGTTTTCACTCCGACAAAAAGCCCTAAAAATGCGCCAATATAGCCAATAGAAACAATGATGATAACAGGAATAAGCATAGCAGGGTTTTCGCGTGAATAAAGCCATGTTGCAAAAAGAGAAAAGACCTTGAAAAGTATGTCATAGATAGCAACTGCTAAGACAGGTCCCCACGACTTTTGTATGCCGCCTGTGATATAAACAATGCCTTCAGCTATAAGTGCCGCACCAAGAGCAGTGGCAATGGAGGTGACACTTGCGCCAAGTAAGAGCATGCTGATAATAAGGTTTATGCACACAAATAAAGACAGAGTGAGCTCTTTTCTTACTCTGTAGAGCATAACTACGAGCATGGTAGTAAAAATCAAATTTTTAGCTATAAAGCCGATAGGATTTGGACCACCACCCATGATAGTTACGAGTATGGAAGAAATTTTCGCAGCAGCTGAAAAAACGCCTATAACAACTAAATCTTGCACAGACCAGCGTGAAGCTTTTTGGGCAAGAAGAGAATGAGTGTTTTCTATTGTTTGTGTGTTTTGCATAGATAAAACTTTAGTACGCGCTTAGCCCCCCAAGTAATTAGAGGGGCTAAGTTCGTAGAAGAGATGTTAGAATTTATAAGAAATGCGCATATTTCCGTTGAAACCAGCTTCGGCATAGCCATCGTGTGTTGTATTGTAATAGTATTCTTTATTCAAGATATTATTCAATTCAAAGATAACGCCTAAGTTCTTTTCTTCGCCAAAGTTGAAACCAAAGTCGAAGTTGAAGGTAGCAAAACCTGGATAATGACTTTCACTTGTACCGACATAATAGTTTGAACCAACTTGAGCTAGCATGTTAAGGTCAGCAAAGAAGTCGATTTTATTGTCAAAAAGACCTGTGAAATAACGCACACCAAGTTGACCAGCTAAGGCAGGAGTACCTGTATTGCTTGTTGTTTCACCGTCTTGTTCAAATTCACGCGTCATAAGAGTTGCAGAAGCGTATGGTGTGAAGCCATTGTCAAAAGCATAGTCAGCAGCAAGTTCAATGCCGTAGGTGCTTGCTTTGCCGATGTTTTTCCACTGCTGAACTTCTATAGGAGCAGAACTCGCTGAAATGGTTTGACTTGTGATATAGTCTTCAACAAAAGAAGCAAAAGCCGCCACATCTACATTCAACTTATTGTTATTATAACGTAAACCTATTTCAAAGTTATTTGAAAATTCAGGTTTTAAGTCAGGATTAGAAAGAAGCTGTGTATCGCCTTTGAGTGAATCCACATATAAATTGTCAAGGGTAGGAACTCTGAAACCTTGTGCCCATAGAGCTCTAAGCGCAAGGTTGTCAAAGCCAGTGTATACTAAACCTAGATTGAATACAGGCTTAGATTCACTGCTTGAACCAAGTGAGCCTGTTTGTTGATGAGTGCCATCACTATTGAATAAGTCTGCTGTATCCATATCAGAATTTACAAAGGTATAGCGCGCACCGTAAGAAAGAGTTAAGTCGTCAAAGAAAGTGCTTTCTGCAGCGATGTAGAGAGCATTTGTCATTTGAGAACCTTCAAATTTTGTAGTGTAACTTGATACAGAATCAACAAATCCTGCTGCCATAGACGGTGGTAAGAAACCATGAATAGTAAAATCTTGCCCTGTATAGCCTGTTCCGTCAGCAACAAGATTGTCGTAGGCAAAGTCATAACCTGCAATAATATAGTGATTATCGCCTATAGTCCAGTCTGTTTGAAGGCTAAAGCCCATTGTCTGTAAATCATTTTCTGCTGTATTTATTTGCTTTAAATCCATTGTAACAGGTGGGAATGGGCGCATATCAGCAAATATATCAAAGTTGTTTTCAAAGTCTTTAAAGGTTTTTTGATACCATACATCAGCCCTTACTCTTGCAAGATAGTCCGTTATATCTACACCTTCAAAGTAACCGCCGACCTTTGTCATTTCCCACTTTGGAACTTTTACATAGCCTGAAAAGCCAGTGTCTTCAATTCCTGTAGAGGAAGAGTGCATATTAAAGTAAGATGCAAGTAATCCTGCTTTAAACTTTTCGTTGAAAGCATAAGAAATTTCGCCTCTGAAATCTTGTTGACTATAGGCAGAGTCGGGAATTTCGCCGTTAAAAGTATTTGTGTCATCGTGATTGATGTTTGCAGCAGAAAGTGAATAGCTCCAGCCATTATAAGAACCGCTTAAATAGCCGCTTTGTCCCCATCCGCCTGAGTTTCCGTAAATTCCTGTAGAAATTTGACCTGAAATAATCTTGTCAGAAGCTCTTTTTGTGATGATATTTATAGCACCGCCAATAGCATCTGAACCATAAAGCACAGAAGCAGGGCCTTTGATGACTTCGATGCGTTCGATTGCAGCAGGGTCAATCAATATAGGAGCGCCGTCCATTGATTTTTGTTCAGAAATTTTTTGTCCGTCAATAAGAATTAATGTTCTAAAAGCATCTTCACCGCGTATGCCTATACGCTCAACACCAGGTGTTGAAGACTGAAACTCAATTCCAGGAATTTCTCTGAGTAAATCTGCAACTGTTGCCGCTGGATTTCTCTCGATTTCTTCTGCTGTCATCACAGTAACAGACATTGGAACTTGCATAAGTTCACGTTCAACCCTTGTTGCTGTAACTAAAACAGGGTCAGTGTTGACAATCTTTGCTGTACCACTTGTGCTTGTTTGAGCTGCAAAAGCAGAAGTAGCCAAAAGTGTGAGCAAAGCCGTTGTAGAAACTAATTTGCTGTAATAATTCATAATACTATCCTTAATATGTATTTGCAAAACAGTCAGGGGTATTTTGTCTGCTTGGGGGAGGAAAAAACCAAACTTTGAAAAGTTTAGCTTTTTCCCTCCCCCAAACCCCCACCCTTTTCCTTACAAACTTTTTTATTCACCGCATTTAGTGAATATTAAAGCAAGAATTTAGTTGGCGGTGGGTTTGTTGCAGCATAAAAATTATTCAGAATGTGTAAAATAAGAGGATTACATGTCTGAGGGGGACTATTTTTTTTGCTAGATTAAATGCTTTTTTGCGCTCGCATGGGGATAATCCCCAAAGCCTTTGTTCACTTCGTTCACATTATTCCAAACAACACTTTATTCTGTGCTGTAGAAGCTGTGTCAAATTCACATTCCAAAACTCGGCTTATTCAGATTTGTTTCGCCACTTTGTGGACGAAACCTCGCTTGTGAAAAACGTGGTTTTCACTGCGCTCGCTGAAGCCTTTGTTCACTTCGTTCACATTATTCCAAACAACACTTTATTCTGTGTTGTAGTAATTGGGTTAAGTTTACATTCCAAAACTCGACTTATTCAGATTTGTTTCGCCACTTTGTGGACGAAACCTCGCTTGTGAAAACGTGGTTTTCACTGCGCTCGCTGAAGCCTTTGTTCACTTCGTTCACATTAT
>CAYJHE010000086.1:0-10061 GCA_964369675.1 uncultured Desulfovibrionaceae bacterium
TTTGTCTTGCCTTTGTTCTCAGCTCTTTTAATTTTTATCCCCTTCTTTGCTCGCTTCTTCCGGCAAAGTTTCGTATGAAACCATTGCAGGATTCAATTCAACTTCTTGAGCTTGTTGGGTATTTTTGTTTTCATCTATGTTAAAATTTACAAAGTCTGGCTTAGTTTGATTTATTTCACTACTTTTTGCCTTTGATGTGACAAATTTAAACTTCTTCCTTTCTTTTACAGGTGCTTTGACATTTTCTGCTAATGGAATAAATTTAAGATTTTCCTTATTGTTTTGTGTTTCTTCTTTTGATAGAGTTGAAAGTTCTTCAATTTGCTCTTCATTTATTTCTTCTACATTTTTATACGCTGTAAGCAAGTCTTCTACTAAGTATTTAAAAGCTTCTCTGCCTTCTTTAATACCAAGTGTTGTATGGCAGCCTGCACGCTCTAAGTCTTCTTTTTCTTCAACTTCATCATAAAGACCAAGTATTATAGTCTGCTTTGTTTGATGCTCTTTTTCATAAAAATGTATTTCATTTATAAGAATTTGTAATTTTTCATTTTCTATTGTTGTGTCAACAATAAGAACAGAAGGTTGCGTTTGCATAAACTGCACATAGGCATCTTCAATATTCATTGCTTCAATCACATGGCATTCGACTTGTGAAAGCCTAAAAGCAAGCATATATTTTTGCTTTGGGTTTTCCGACAAAATCAAGACCTTGTCAAAACGTGTTTTCTTCTCAGCATTATAACCACTCACGAGCTTTTCGGTCACGCCATCGTCTTCTAAAGCAATAAAGGAAAGAGTGAAGGAATATTCAAGACCTTTAGCTGTGTGTTCAACATAAAAGTCGCCATAATAGTCCGCGCTAAGCTCCCAAACATGTGTGAGTAAGGAAGATGTTCTTTTCAGCGGTGGATTGCCAGAACCTGAATCGCCTATAATAAAAGAAAGTCTGCCTGGATTATTCGAGCAAGAATCTCTTTGTACGCGCAAATAAACTGAACCTTTTTGCGTTGCACGCATTGAATCAGCCATGAGTGCGAAAAGGAGTTCATAAAAATATTCTCTATCGCCGACAAAAAATCTACCTACATGCGGAGCTTTCATCCATGATAAGGCAATTTGTTGCGAATAGTTTTCTTTTCTTAGGCGCGCATACACCTCTTTAATCAACTCTTCTAAGTCAAAGGCTTCGTTCTTTCTTTGCTGTAAAGAACGCATTATTTTTTGTTCTAAAATAAATGGAAGCTCTTTAACAATTGAAGATATATCCTTTGCATTTGACGCCACACTGCCTAATCTCTTCATGATTGCGTCAACAGGTGTGTTTTCCTTTATTTGATTTTCTAAAAAGCAGATATCGCGCATGATATTTTCTATGGAAGGCCTGAAAGAATTGTCTATCTTTTCTGCAAGTTCCATTTCAAGGAACTTTGCTTCAACTTTCTCTTCATGTGAACTTACTCTTTCTTCAATCTTAATTCTTTCTTGAACTTCTATTTTCTTACTTACTTGCTTTTTCTCTTCTAGGACTTTTTCAGAAGAAAGAGATAGGCTTTCTGTCTTAATTTCTTTTTTTACAGAAGCTTCATTTTCTGTTTCTGTATTTTTTTCAATTTTTTCTGTGTTTAATGTAAATGAATCGCCTTCTTCTACTTTCTCACTTGTTTCTTCACGAACGAACTCTTCTGGTGCTTCATTTTGTGCTTCATTTTGTGCAGTACTTTTTTCATCTTCTGTGCTAAATGTAGGCATAGCCACTTTTTTTGCATTCTTCTTAAGGGCATTTGTCTTAGAAGTAACTTTGTTTTTATTAATAAGCGAAGGAATTTGCTCTCTTGAAAACACAAGAAATAGTATAGCAAGCACTTGCCCTATTAAAGGGAGAAGGGATATTTCATCTAAATTGTACTTTTGTAAAAATGCCAATATTTCCACTTCAGAAAGTGTTGCAAGTGCCAGACCTACACTTGTGAGAAGCAAGAAGTTTGCAAATATACACACAAGAGCGCCAAACACATTCATAAACAATAAAGGAAAGAGCATGATAAAATAGACTAGTGCATACACTTGCCATAATTCAATATAGCGAACACACCAAGCAAAAGAAGGCATAAGTACAACAAAAGGTATGAATAGGCCAATAATACTAAGAAGTAAGAAGAATAAATCTAAAAACTTCATGTGTTCTGCTATTTTTAATTTTTCCTTAAAAACAATGCCTAAAGAGAAAAGAGCAATAGCTACAGCAAAAAGTGTTGCGATATCGCTTGGGATAATTTGTCCTTTTGGAGTGACAGGCAAACCAAAGAAATTGATAACCAAACAGCAAAGACTGAATATTAAAAGCGCAATCCTCCATGTTCTTTTAGAAAGATAGGCTGTAAGTAAGGCTATGAGCGTGAGCAATGAAAGAAGAATCATAAGCACAAATTCTACTGTTTCTGCCCTGTCCGCCCCTTGCTCAGAATGCACAAAACTTGGCTCAAACCAAATACTAGGCAGGCCTTGTATTGCCATATAAATTTCGCCGCCGTGGCGCAATTCTTCTATAGAAAAGTAGCCGTATTCATCAGCGTCTTTTTTCACTGCGTCTAAATATTTCGGTTTTATCCAAACATTTTTTTCACCCTGAATATTTTCGCCCATGTCAAAATAAGGAACTTCATTGCCTACTAAATCAAAAGGCGCAATTAAAAGGCGTACCCAAGTTGTGCCCTGTGCTTTGATATTATACTGCGTGCTAAAATCTGAAACCAAGGAGGGATTGCTTACACTCTCTATTCTCAAGTCAGCCTTTGTATCTACAAAATAGTATAAATATTCTTTCAGGGATTCATATTCCCCGTCTAAAGTAAGTTTATACTCAGGCGCAAGAGTTCTGTTGTCTAAATTGATAGCCGCATCTTTGAGAAGCTTAGGTATAGTCTTTGGCGGTTCTACAATGTTTTCTGCCTTAGCAAGTGAAGCAAAGGCAAAAAGGCAAAGGCAAAAGAGAATAAAAGAAATACTTCTTTGTTTCATGAGATTTTTCATAGCTAACCTATTATCTGATTAATTATTTTCCATTTCTTTAATAATTTCTGAAAGCAGTCTGCCATCAGGAGCCTTTGTTTCAGGAGCTTGGCTTACAAGTATTTTCCAAGTGTTAAGCCCTTCTTCCTTTTTATTTAAATCAAAAACAAGAACAATACCTCTATTAAATCTGGCATTTGTATGGCTTGGGTCAATTGCAAGCACTTGATCGTATTGCTTAAGGGCATTCTCGTATTGTTCTAAAGCTCTATACATTGTGCCTAAATCTGTCATGCGTGACGTATTTCCAGGCTGTAGTTCAAGCGATTTTGTATAGGCATCTACAGCTTTTTGGAATTGCCTTGTATCGTAATAAAGGTCCGCAAGATGCCCCCATGTTGCAGCATTTGTCGGGTCTTGTTGCACTGCAAGTTCTTCTTCTTTAATATGTTGCATGAGCTGTGCATTCACGTCCATCTGTTGCGATACTGAACCTGAACCACTTCCAATTGCTTGCTTTTGTATAGTTGAATCTGTGGAGGTATTTAATATAGTTGCAAGTATAAAGCCTACAACAAATGAAGCGAGCATCAAGAAATAGAGTTTATAATTTGCATCTGATTTTTTTACTGTGCCTTTAGTCATTCTTCTACCCTCATAATTATATGATTTCACTGTTATTTGTTTTTCCAAGGTCGCATATAGCCTCGTAGGGAATAGCATTCCACCATGAAGTCAGCTCTTCCGCAGTCACGGCATTCTGCCCTTCTCCGCCCATAACAAAAACTTCATCACCCTCTTTTGCATTTAAGCCAGTCACATCAAAGAAGCAGACTTGCATACACACAACACCAACAAGTTCTATGCGCTTGCCCTTATAGTTTGCTTGTACTCTTCTTTCCTTAGACGGCAAAAGCCTTCTATAGCCATTGTCATAGCCAATGCCTACAACAGCAATGTCTCTGTCTTTTTCTGCCATGTCTCTAAAACCATAGCCAATGCCTTCCCCAGCTTTGAGCTTTCGTACATTAAGTATTGGTGCACTCACACTCATCACAGGCTTTAGTGCCTCGCCTCTTTGTGACCACTTAGTCTCATAAAAAGGATTAATGCCATACATAGAAAGACCAAGGCGCGCAATATCAGACATGGGCATTTCATTTGCCAAAGTATAGGCACTTTGCCCAAGTGAAGTTTTTACATGGGGAAAAAGTTCTTTTATGCCTTGCGTAAACATGTTGAATTTTTCTAATTGCCCTCTTGTCTTTGCTAAAGATAAAGGTTCTAAATCTTCGGGGAGCGCAAAATGCGAAACACTTAAATCAAGCCTTGCATTTTTCTTGTCTTTTAAATAGTCGAGTAAGAAGGGAATGTCTTCTTGTGTAAAGCCAAGCCTGTTCATGCCCGTATCCCACTTGATTCCAAAGGGGATTTTTGCTTCGACAGCCATCTTTAAGCAGGTTTCATTATTAACAAGCATGATAAGATTATGCTGCTTTGCCAAGGCAAATTCTTCTTCATATCTTTGAGGCATTGCCCCTAGAAGCACAATAATACTTTCGCCTATGCCTTCTTTTCTCAAGATAAGAGCTTCATCAACCGTTCCTACAGCAAATCCAGCAAGCTTCTTCACACTTTGAAAAGTCAGACACATCTTTGCTACATCGCACATACCATGTCCATAGGCGTTTGATTTTACAACAGAAAAATATGAAGATATATTTCTTGTTAAAAGATCTATATTATGCTCTAAGGCAGATTTTGAAATATATTTTTTACATATTGCTGAATGCATACAAACCCCATAAAGCAAAAAGATCTTGCTTGCTTTTCCCTAACTCTAGTGTTTTTCTTTAAATTTTCTAACATTCATTGACTCAAAATGCAAGACTTGTCACTTGGTTTTAAGAAAATAAAAGTGTTGAGTTTTTATTATAAACAATGTATAGTATTGATTATAAAAAAACATTAAATAAAGGTATCAACTAAGATGCAATATCTCTATAAAAGAACACTCTCAAAAAAAGCCCTCTTATTTTTATTTGCGCTCTTGATTCCTTTTAATTTTTATTCTTCTCTCAATGTGCATGCGCAAGAAGCACCTAAAAACATTGAAATTATTGAAAAAAGAGACAAATGGAGACTCACAGCAGACTCTGTCACAACTCTTGACGATGGCGCGATTTTAGAAGCAAGGGGAAATGTTGTCATACAAAGGGGCAATGACGTCCTCAAAGCTGAATACGCACGTTATTACACTGAAACTGAATGGGTCTTTGCGCGTGAAAATGTTTTTGTGAAACTTGGTGTTGACGAATTGACAGCAAGCGAAGCTGAATTTGACTTAAAGTCCTATACAGGATTTTTAAAAGACGGGCACATCTTCATGGGAGGCCCGCATATTTATTTCACAGGCGAGCATGTCAATAGGCAATTAGGCGATACCTATGCTTTTAAAAATGCCACTATCACTTCTTGTGACCCAGCTGACGAAGCTTGGAAGCTCAAGGCAACCGAAGCAACAATAGAAATTGACGGTTACGCCACATTATCACACACACAGTTAAATGTCGGCGGTATCGATTCCCCTCCTATTCCATGGGCAATTCTACCTGCAAAGGTGACAAGGCAATCAGGTTTACTCAAGCCTGACTTTGGTGTGAGCTCATTACACGGTATTTTTTATTCTCAGCCTTACTTTTGGGCAATAAATGAATCTCAAGACATGACCTTCACTGCTGGTTATTTTGAACATTCAGGTGTCATGCTTTCGGCTGAACACCGTGCAAATATCAATTCAGATCAAAAATCATGGTTTGCCTTTGACTATTTGTTCTCTAAAAGTCCGTCAAACTTAGACGAGCCTGACGACATCAAGGGTTTTGAAGACAACCGTTACTGGTTTAGAGGAATGGCAAACGGCAAAATCTTTGGCACAAACTGGCGCTATAAAGTCAACCTCGACTATGTTTCTGACGATTCTTTCCTCTTAGACTATAAGTCTACTCTCACAGGTTATGATAATACAAAGGACGAAACTTTTGATTTCTTTGGTAGAGACTTAGCCCCTCTTGCTAACGACAGAATTTCTGAATTTTATCTTTTCAACAAGTGGGATGTCTTTGAACTTGCTGCAAGTGCACGTTATGCACAAAATCCAAAATACGGGCAAAATGCCTTACCACTTAGCACAGACACTACAGTGCAAACACTTCCAGCTATTGATGCCTTTCTCTATCCTATAAATATTTTCAACACACCTCTACAAATAGAAGCGAGCGCGCAAGCCAGCTACCACTACAGAGAACTTGGCACATCAGGCATGCGCACAATTCTTGAGCCAAAACTTTCGCTCCCGCTCAACCTTGGCTTTATGTCACTTCTTGCGCAAGGCAGTGTTAACTATAAAAACTATTTTGGCACAAAGAACACCTATTTCGATACTAGTGGTCATCAAACAAGCAATCATGTTGCAAATGTTGATTCTACTGTTGTTACAGCAGAATTACAAGCGCTTATGACACTTTCTCGTATATGGGAATTTGAAGAAAGTGCTGAGCATATTAATGAAAGCAATCAAGTCCAAGCAAAGAACCTTGTAGAAATTATTGAGGAAAGCGAAACAAGTAAAGAAGAAAAAGATTCTTCGCTCAATTTAAACCAGCCTGAAGTAACTTCAAGCAGAATTGTCGCTCTTAGGCACACTCTTATGCCAAGACTAAGCTATAGTTTTGTGCAAGATATTAACCAAGACGATTTACCTATCTACACTGTTGACGACAGAATCTACCCTACTAATAAAATTGAGCTTTCACTCAGAAATATTTTCACAACAAAAACTCTTATAAATAAGCAAATCTTTAATGAAGATACACAAGACTACGACTCTTCTTCAAGCTATAGTTATAATAATATAGCAACCTTCACCCTTTCTGCTGCCTATAACTACCAAGAAGAGCAAAGAACAAAGTACACCGACAAATACGAAAACAGACCCTTTGAAGACATAGCTCTTAGAGCTAATTTCAATGCCTTTGGTCTTTATTTCAACACCTTAGCTTCTTACTCTCCTTACGATAACGAGTTTACACGTTTAGACCTAGGCATGAATGTTCCGCTTTTTGGCTTATCAAAATATCTTGCATGGAATACATCTCTTAGTCACAGAACTGAAAATTACGACTATCAAGAATTTGTGAGCAGTCCTATAGGCGACACTATTTATCCAAGTGATGACGTAAGTTTATGGAGAAATACACTCACAATAACTCCTACATCGAATTTCAATATACACCTCATACACGATTACGATATAGAAGATAATGACATGTATTCCTTTGAACTTGCCGCTTCATATCAACATCAGTGTTATATTTTCACACTAGGCTACACCTATAATGAAAACGAGCAAACCTACACCTTCAACCTTCTCTTACCAGGAATTTTTGATTAATCATGATTATGGAAATCGGTCTTATTGCAGTTGGAGTGCCTTTTGGCGTGCTTTTAAGAAAACATGAAAGCCTAAAGGCTAATTTATTAAATGCCTTTACCCTTATTGTCTATGCCCTTTTATTCTTTTTTGGTTTAAAAGTTGGCTCAAACGAAGATATAATGACAAAGCTTGATATAATTGGAATACGGTCGCTTCTCATGTCTCTTGCCTTGCTTACTGGCTCTGTTATCTGCGGTATATTCATAAAAAGATTTTTAAAGACTTTATAATTTATGTTAAAAGATATTTTCTTCCTTTTTTTCTTTGCGGCACTTGGCATTATTGGCGGCTATTTCGACATCGCGCCCGACATTTTATACGGCAATGCCAGCACATATACCTTATATGTTATGCTTTTCTTAGTTGGCATTGGTATTGGCTTTGACATTAAAGCGCTCTATGTTCTTAAAGAAATGAAAGCAAATATTCTGCTTGTGCCTTTTGGTATTTTATTTGGCTCGATTATAGCAGGCGGTATTGCTGCACTTCCTCTTGGAATGACCATGCTCGAAGGTATGACTGTCGGCTCTGCTGTCGGCTACTACAGTCTTTCATCTATACTAGTCACAGAATGGGGCAATGCTGAACTTGGCTCAATTACCTTACTTGCAAACCTCTTGCGCGAATTTTTTTGTATAGCATTTCCAGTTATCTTTATTAAAGTCGGTGGAAAACTCGCCCCTATCATGGCAGGCGGCGCAGCAGCAATGGATACTTGCTTAACACCAGTAGCAAAGTATTGCGGCGAAAGATACGCACTTGTTGCCATTTTTTCAGGTCTTGTGCTCACTATTGTCGTACCTATATTACTGCCCTTTCTGCTTTCTTTACAAACTCCGCCAATGTAGTTTTTATTTTTCCCTTCGGCGACCAAAAAAAAACCGAATATTCAGCGATTAAGCAAAGAACACGGCTAAAGTAGTTTTTTTATTTGCGGAAAAATTTTTCTCGAAAGTAGTAGAAATGCAATTTCAAGCTTTGTGCGCGGTGATAATTGTGTATGAACTTATATGCACTGTTAGCACACAATCTTCAAATTCAATATACCAATTCTTGCCCCTAGCATAAGCAATAAAATGCTCTTCTTTCAATTTTTTCATACAATAGCTAAGAGCATCAACATCTTTATTTAATGTTAAATTCCTTGCTATTCTTTCTGCACCCTTTTGTGTTGTGTGGATTTTTTGCAGATTTGTAAGCAGTGTTGTTACAGAATGTTTTTTCATGTGTACTTCTTTTGCTGTTTTGGATATTCTCATCGTCAAAACTTGTTTGCTATTAAAAAAATCTAGCATAAAAAAAAGAGCGAGTTGCCTCGCTCTTTATAATTTGTAAGTCAGTGACTATACACAACCTGTAGGTTTAGGTAAGCCAGCCATTTTACAAGCTCCTTTACCAGGACCTGAAGGGAAGAGTTCGTATACTTCTTTCAACTTGAAACCAGTATTTTTAGAAAGAATACGTACCATAGGAGCGATACCATTCTTTTTGTAGTAATCTTGTAAGAAGTCAAGAATAATTTGGTGACCTTCAGTAATGTCAGAAATACCTTCAGATTCTTTAACGTATTCTAACCACTCTGGGCACCAGTCTTCGAATTTTAATAAGAAACCATCTTCATCAACATCAAAATTTTTACCTTTAAATGAAACTTCAGCCATGTGCGTCCTCCTTGGACAAAAAACTAGTTTTTTTATATTTATTCCATTTTTTCAAACAGAATATACCCAAACAACGGTTTTACTATTACATAAGATTAAAAAAATTGCAAGTGAATTTTAACAATCTTTTCTGCAAAACAAAGCTACACTTCGTAGACTTTTTCTCTAACCCAATATAATAGTTGAAATTCTTTTTTTATAACTTCTACTAATTTGTTTTCTTCACTACGATCCATAGGGTGCAAATGTACATATACCTTGCGTTTATCCGCTTCATTCCTACAATTAGCTGTCAATATAGTAATGACATTTGCATTATGTTTATGAAGCAAATTCATAAGTGGCATTGCAGCACCTGGAGTGTCGTCAAGAAGTAGGGCGAGTTGCATTCCGCCGTAACGTGAACCTGTAAGCTCAACATAGATTTTAAAAATATCCTTATCTGTGATAAAGCCTTCTAAAATGCCTTCTTCATTAACAACAGGAAGAGAACCAAAACCCTTTTCATCCATAAGTAAAGCAGCTTTTTCCACTGTTTCTAAGGGCGAAATAGTGATAGGTTCGGAAACCATTATGTCTTTTACCTTTATCTCTGATAAAAGATAGTGCAATTCATGAATGTCAAGTGTTGTCGCTTTTGACGGAGACGCGTCTTTAATGTCTCTGTCAGAAATAATACCAAGAACCTTGCGATTGACATCAATCACAGGCATACGCTTGAAACCATTGTCTTTTAAAAGCTTAGAAGCTTTAAGCATAGAAGATTCAGGCGTCACTGTTGTCACATTTTTAACCATCCATTCGCGTACTAGCATAAAAAACTCCTACCTATTAAAATAAACTTAAGCCATGCAACACTTTTTATATTTTTTACCACTTCCGCAAGTACATGG
>CAYJHE010000087.1:0-9981 GCA_964369675.1 uncultured Desulfovibrionaceae bacterium
TATTAAAGGATTTTAGAATGAAATTTGCTCAAAGATTAGACTCTGTTAAACCCTCAGCCACTCTTGCTGTCAGTGCAAAGGCAGCTGAACTCAAAGCACAAGGATTAAGTATTATTTCACTTGCACTAGGCGAGCCAGATTTTGATACCCCAAAGCATATATGTGAAGCAGCCAAAAAAGCAATTGACGAAGGTAAAACACGCTATACTCCAGTCGAAGGTTTGCCTGAAGCCAGAAAGGCTGTGTGCACTTATTACAAGCGTGAATACAATGTGGATATTGAAGCTGCCAATGTTATTGTCACAAATGGTGGTAAGCAGTCATTATATAATCTTTTCATGGTCTTATGTTCAAAAAATGACGAAGTTCTTATCGCATCACCTTATTGGACTTCCTATCCTGAAATGGTAGAGCTTGCTGATGGTAAACCTGTTATTGTTTCAACAAAGGCAGAAAATGGCTTTAGAATAAATATTGCTGATTTAGAAAAAGCTTGTACAGATAAGACAAAGATTTTATTGCTCAATTCCCCTTCAAATCCAAGTGGTGTAACCTATACGCAAGAAGAATTAGACAAAATTGCATTATGGGCTATAAACAAAGGTTTGTTTGTTATTTCTGATGAAATTTATGATCAATTAGTGTATGATGGGCTTAAAAAAGTTTCATTAATGCACTTATTGAAAGAGTTTCCACAGCAGATTGCTATTTGTAATGGCACAGCCAAAGCTTTTGCGATGACAGGCTGGAGACTTGGTTATACTATTGCCGATAAAGAAGTGATAAAAAAAGCGGGCATAGTGCAATCGCAAGCAACATCAAATGTCTGCTCTATTGCGCAATACGCACTTATTGAAGCACTCACAGCTTCTTATGACTGCATAAATCCAATGCGTGAAGCTTTCAAACGCCGTTTAGAAATGGCTTATAAAGAAATTTCTTCATGGGAGGGTGTTGTTTGTCCTAAGCCTGAGGGTTCTTTTTATTTATTCCCTGATTTTGCAAAGGTTTTAGAGAGAAAGAAATGCACAGGCGATGAACTTTGTACTGAAATTTTAGAAAAAGCGCAGGTGGCACTTGTGCCTGGTTCTGCCTTTGGTAATCCTACTTGCCTTCGCTTTTCCTATGCACTTGCTGACGATCTTTTGATGGAAGCATTAAAAAAGGTTAAAGAAGTTATCAGCGCGTAGGCTCTTACGATTTATATTTTTGCCTTCGGCGACCAAAGGAAATAATTTCCTTTGGAAACCTTAGCATGAGCGGTTAAGTGATAGAGTTGGGCTAAAGCAGTTTTTTTATTTTTTTGTTTGCAAAAAAGTTTTAAGCTTCGCTTAAATACTGTTTTGCTTTAAAAATTGGGATTGTTCCTGTAGAAAGGTCAAATAGAGAACGAAGATTGAAAGACATGTTCACTGCGTTCACATGTTTTTTAATAGAATTAAAATAAGCTGGATATACACAGCTTTATCATGTATTTATTTTGTGTTGAGGGTTATTATAAATTAACTAATTAAAGATTTGAGACAGTGTCTAGGGAGTAGTTTTATGCCTTACTTTGATTTTAGAGATGCCTTATTTGATGAAGTGAAAAGTTCAGAACAATACGCAGCACGATTGAAAAAAGAAGTGGAGGAGGGGCTACTCCCTTTTCTTACCTTGCCTTTTTTTGAATCTTTATGCAAAGAAATTGAAGAATTAAGACCATTTTTCTCTCAATACAAGCATTTACTCTTGCTTGGTATTGGCGGTTCTGCCTTAGGGCCAAGGGCCTTGCAAAAAGCTTATGCACCTTCACAAGACAGACCTTTACATAATGGTAAATCTTTGTGGATAATGGATAATATTGAACCAGAAGCCTTTGCAGATACTTTGTCGCGCTTGCCAAAGAATGAAACCTTAGTTGTGACCATTTCAAAATCAGGCGGCACTATAGAAACGCTTTCACAATATTTTATTGTCAAAGATGCTTTTCAAAAAGAGCTTGGCGAAAAGTGGAATGAGCACTTCTTGCATGTCACAGACAAGAAAAAAGGCTTTTTACGCGAAGAAGTTGAAAAATATGGATTCCGTTCTTTAGAAGTGCCTGACAATTTAGGCGGCAGGTATTCTGTATTCTCTGCTGTAGGCATGCTTCCTGCTGCCTTTTTAGATATAGATTACAAGTCTTTAATGCAAGGCGCAGTTGATGTTGGCAGAACACTTGCCAAGGATTTTTCAAAATTGCAAGAGCATGAAGCTTGGAAATTTGCTTGCTATGCACATAAATTAATTGAAGAAAATTATTCACAACTTCTATTGTTTATGTATCACCCTGCATGGGCAACCTTTGGCGCGTGGTTTGTGCAATTGTGGGCAGAAAGTTTGGGCAAGGAAGGCAAAGGTTCTATGCCGCTTACAGCACTTGGTGTGACTGATCAGCACTCTTCTTTGCAAATGTTTTTAGATGGTCCAAAGGACAAGGGTTGTCTCTTTGTTTCTTCTTCTGTAAATAATGAAATTGCTTTTCTTCCTGAGAATTTACCGCCTGTGTGGGAATGTATTACAAATAAGCCACTTGGAAAAGTGCTTGAAGCTGAAACCTTAGCAACACGCATGGTCTTGATAGAAAATAAAGTGCCCTTAGTGCACGCTTTTTTCCCAAAAGCAGACTGCTATGAAGCAGGGCAATTTATGCAAATACTTGAACTTGCTACAATTCTTACAGGTTGGTTGCTTGATATAAATCCAATAGACCAGCCGGCAGTTGAGCAGGGCAAGGTTTTAGCAAATGCAAAACTTGGCTCAAAAGACCATGTGCAATACTTAGACAGATTGTTGGCATTTGAAAAAAGGTAGTTTTGAAAGGGATTTTGACTTCTTCTCTGCTTGCTTTGCAAAACAAATTGAGCGTTTAAAAATATTTAATTCAATATTGACCTAAATATTTTTTTATAAATACCGATACTATTATTGTGAATTGTTTGTAAATACAATAAAATTAACTATTATATAATTAATGAGGATATGGTATGGACGATTTTAATCAAAAAGTCGAAGACGAACTTTTACAGCTTGTGACCTTTAGTATTGGTTCTGAAGAATTTGGTGTGAATATTCTTGAAGTAAAAGAAATTATTCGTACAATGGAAATCACAAAAATTCCTCGCGCGCCTAACTTTGTTATTGGTGTGATAAATCTGCGTAATCTTGTTATTCCAATCATTGACTTGCGCTGTAGATTTGAAATGCAAGTAAAAGAAGCTGACAGTAATACGCGTATCATTGTTCTTGAAATCAGTGATTTATTAGTAGGATTTGTTGTGGATTCTGTTTCAGAAGTGCTCAGAATACCTAAGAATACTGTTGAACCAACCCCGCCTGTAGTTGCCGGTATTGAGGCAGATTATATCAGCGGCGTTGGCAAACTCCAAGATAGACTACTTATTCTCCTTGACCTCAATAAACTTCTTTCATTAGACGATATTGAGTTCTTAGAGGGCTTAAATAAATAGTACTCTATGCCAGCATGAACAAAAATTTCTGTTCATATGAGTGAAAGCAAGGTTTTACCTTGCTTTTTTTTTGCCTTCGGCGACCAAAGGACTACCGCCCTTTGGAAACCCGAACATGAGCGCTTAAGCAAGATGTGTTGCTAAAGCAGGAAGTTATTTTTTTTTGTTTGCGAAAAAGTTTTAAGCTTCGCTTAAATACTGTTTCGCTTTAAAAATTTAAGTGTATTTTTATAGCAAAGTCATTCTGCAAAAAAATAATCTTCCATGTTCACTTCGTTCACATGTTTTATTATATTAAATTGGAATGACTTTTTTGCATGAAATAAAAAAATAAAACTTGACACTTATCTTGTTTGGGAGAATAATGTAATTGAAAAAGAATGTATAAACATCTGCATTACTTGATACTTATAAATTAGTACATGGTTTTTGAAAGTGCATTGTTTTAATGTATTGTAGAAGAATTTTTTCTGCATACTTTGGAGAATTGATGAATCCTGTTCGTTTTAAACCCCTTTATCAGCAAGTAGAGGAATCCATATTAGAGCGTATATACGCAGGCGAATGGCCTCCTGGTACTTTTTTGCCTAACGAATTTGCTCTTGCAGATCAATATGGTGTGAGTCAGGGTACTTTGAGAAAAGCACTTGAAGCTTTAACGAGCGCAAAACATCTTGTAAGGTTTCAGGGAAAGGGTACGCAAGTTGCTGATATTGACCATGAAAATTCAATATTCCCTTTTTATCATATATGCGATATGGAAAATAAAAGGCTTTTTCCAACAACGCAAACCTTGCATTATGAAAGCATTCCTTGCCCTGAAGAAGTAGCAATTCTTTTAAATCTCAAAAAGCAAGAAGAAGTTATTTATGCAAAACGTCTTCGCCTTTTGGAAGAAAAAAGTGATGAAGTTGTTTTAGTAGAAGACATTTATATTCCAAAGAAGTTCTTCTCTAAAGAAGAATTGCAAAAGATGACAGTTTTTCCAGACAGATTGTATGCCTACTATATGACAAGTTTTGGCAAACGTGTGAATTCTGCTGTTGAAGAGCTTTCTATTGCCTTTGCAGACAAAGAAGAAGCAAAATACCTCAATGTAAAAGAAGGGCAAGCGCTTTTGCTCATAAACAGAACTTCTTACGATGCGGATAATGAAGCTTTTGAATTTAGAAGAAGCAAGATTAATCCTCATAAGTATAAATATAAAGTCACAATAGATTAAAAAATCGCCCCAAGCTTCGTGCTTGGGGCTTTTTTTATATTTCACGTTTTTTTACTGACATTCGTTTGATTATTCAATCAAGGCTTTTTTGCCTTTTTTTCATAAATTAGAAGAATTATTAAATTTTCTTTTTTCTTATTATATTGAAATTACATAACAAATAAAATAATCTGAAAATTATTATAAAAAAAATTATAATTTATATTGACAGTCTTATATAAGATATATTATTTAAGAATTAACTAGAGTTTGTCTTGTTTAGCAAGTACAAATAAACTTCATAAAAAGGTGGATATGACATGGAATACTTAAAAAGGGCGAATAGTTCAGCAGAAGAGTTTAGTAATAAAGCTCGTGAGGCAGCTGAAAAATTTCTCAAAGACATCAAAGAACGTGGTGAAGTGGCTGTGTATGAAATCGCTAGAAACCTTGATAAATGGGAAGGAGAATTTATACTTTCCCCTGAAAAAAAGAAAAAGCTTATAGACAGCGTTCCTGAAAATGTCAAAGCAGACATACGTTTTGCTCACAAGCAAATTGTTGCCTTTGCTAAAGCGCAACGCCAAAGCATTAATGATTTTGAAATTGTTACTCCGGCTGGAACTCGTGCAGGGCAAAGAGTTATTCCAATGGATGTTGCTGGTTGCTACATTCCTGGTGGGCGTTTTGCGCACACATGTTCAGCTCTTATGAGTATTGCGACTGCTAAGGTTGCAGGTGTACCTTTTGTTGTTGCTGCTACTCCTCCTCGTGGCGACAGTATTGATGCTTCTGTTGCTTATGCAATGGATTTAGCTGGTGCTGATGTAATCTTAGAAATGGGCGGTGTTCAGGCTGTTGCAACTATGGCCTATGGCTTATTCACAGGTAAAAAAGCTAATATTATCACAGGTCCTGGTAATGCTTATGTTGCTGAAGCAAAGGCAATCTTAGCAGGCGAAGGCGTTTGTGGAATAGACTTATTTGCAGGTCCTTCTGAAATTGCTATTTTAGCGGACAAGAATGCAGATCCTATGACTGTTGCTATTGACCTTATTTCACAGGCTGAACACGGCACAAATTCACCAGCATGGCTCTTTACTGATTCGCGCGAATTAGGCGAAAAGGTGCTTGAAATCATGCCTAAACTAATGAACGATATGCCAGACCCAGCAACTCCTATTGCTTCATGGGATCTTTATGGTGAAGTTATTCTTTGCAAAGACAGAGAAGAAATGGTTGAAGTTTCAGATGCATACGCTCCTGAACACTTAGAAGTATTGTGTGATAATCCTGACTGGTGGTTGGATAACTTGAAATCATACGGTTCACTCTTTATGGGCGAATTTTCAACTGTAACACATGGCGATAAATGTTCAGGTCCTAATCACATCTTGCCAACAAAGAAAGCTGGTCACTTCACAGGCGGTCTTAATGTTCATAAATATTTGAAAATATTAACATACCAAGACCCGTTAGACGAAGCAGCTTGTTCAAAAGTTTCTGAATACGCTTCACGTTTATCACGCGTTGAAGGTATGGAAGGGCACGCAAGAGCTTGTGACTGGAGATTGACAAAGTACAATCCAGGCAAGAAGTTTAACTTCCATGTTTATGACCATCCAATTTATAAATAGTGGACAAATTTTAACTATCTTATTTAGGTTTTTTTAAACTATAGGTGTGACTTGTATTTTATTTGAATATAAACTTTAAAACCAGGAGTATTTATGAAAAAAAGGGCGATTATTGCAAGTGTGTTGGCGTGTTTTTTTATCTTTGGAACTTTTGCAGAAGCCGAAGCAAGAAGGTCTACGAAACTTAGACTTGGCTTTGCTATTGCAACAAGCCACCATATAGGTCTTGGTTATCAAAAATTTGCTGAATTGGTAGAAGAAAAAAGTAATGGTAAGATTAAAGTTGAAATTTTTGGAAATGCTGTATTAGGAAATGATAGAACCTTAGGTGAAGCTGTTCAGTCAGGAACATTAGACCTTGTTTCTTTACCAACACCAGCTTTACCTGGCTTTAATAAAGCATTTATGGTTCTTGATTTGCCTTATGTTTTAGATCCAGAAAAGCGTGATAAATTAAATGCTGCATTAGATAAAGGTCCATTAAAAGAGAGACTACGCGAAGAAGCAGTAAAGATTGGTTTAGAGCCTCTTATGTATAGTGAATATGGCTACCGTTCTTTCCAAACAGTTGGTAAAAAAATTAATAAAATAGATGATTTAAAGGGCTTAAAAATTCGTACAACTGATTCCCCAGTCGAAGTTGCGATAGCAAGTGCTGCTGGCATGATTCCTACTCCAATAGCTTGGAGTGAAGTATACACAGCTTTAGCGCAAGGTGTTGTTAATGCTGTAAGTAACTCAGCAGCTATGTCAAATGAAGCTAAGCATGCAGAAATTTTAAAATATGCAACAGATTCAAGACAAACAGCTTCTTTCCACCATCTTTTCATGAATAAGAAAAAATGGGATAGCCTTACAAATGAACAACGCAAAATTATTTCTGAAGCAGCATTAGAAGCTAATGCTTGGCAAAGAAATAAGTATATAGAACAAGAAAATGCAACACTTAAAGCTTGGGCAGATTCTGGTATTGTTATTATCGAACTTCCAGATGCAGAAAAAGAAAAACTAGGTGTACTTATGAGAAAAGTTCGTGATGAATTTAGCAAAGACCTTCCTCAAGATCTTTTACAACTTATTCTTGAAGTTCAAAAATAAAATCGTAATTTTTTTATACGCTTCATAAAATATCTTGATTTGTACGTATATATAAAACTATATGCGTACAAATTTTGGGGGGGACATATGGCAACACAGAATATAAATGTTAATCAAGATTTTTCTTTTATAAAATGCGTGCATTGGCTTGATGAAAATTTTGAAAAAGTGTTTTTAGTTATAGGCTTGCTTTCCATTATTTTATTTATTAGTGCACAAACAATACACAGGTATTTTTTAGCTGAGCTCACTGATTCTGCAGGTGCGATGGTGTGGAGTGAGGAAGCAACACGTTATATTTTTATATGGATTTCTTATTTAGCACTTCCTGTTGCTATTAAAAATAGATCCTCTATACGCATTGATATATTATACGATGCCCTTCCAAAGAGATGGCAACAAATCACATGGATTATTGCAGATTTTTGCTTTTTAATGTTTACTCTTTTTATTTGTTATACAGGTTGGGGGCAAATTGAAAGATTGATGATGTATCCACAACACTCTGTTGCAATGGATATTAATTTTATTATTCCTTATACAATACTCCCATTTGGCTTTGGTCTTATGGCTTTACGTTTATTTCAAGATATGTATAAACAAATAAAAGTATGCGGCACATTTGACTCTATACTTGGAATAGTTCTTTCTTTTCTTGTTTGGTTACCTCTATATCCAGTTTTATGGGCTATGTACTTAGGCTTTCCTGAAACGCCTCCTTTTTTATACGATTATATCTCTCCTTTGCCTGTTATTTTTAGCTACTTTGTTGTGCTCGCCTTACTTGGAGTGCCTATTGCTATATCTTTAGCATTAGCTGCTTTAGCGACAATTATTACTTCTGACACCTTGCCTATAGAATATATTTCTCAGGTTACTTTTGCTTCTATTGATTCTTTTCCCATAGTTTCTATTCCATTCTTCATTGCTGCTGGTGCGTATATGGGTGCAGGAGGTTTATCAACTCGTTTATTAAATTTTACAGGTGAAATGCTTGGGGGCTTGCATGGAGGTATTGCTTTAACAGCTGTTGGAACTTCAATGTTTTTTGGTGCAATTTCAGGTTCTGGTCCTGCAACTGTTGCAGCTATAGGCGCTATTACAGTGCCTACCATGATAAAAATGGGATACGATAAGTATTTTTGCGGAGCTCTTATTGCTTCAGCAGGTGCTACAGGCGTAATGATTCCGCCTTCTAATCCCTTTATTGTTTATGGTGTAACAACTCAAGTTTCTGTTGGTGATTTATTTATAGGCGGAATTGTGCCAGGTTTACTTATTGGCTTTGTTTTGATGGCATATACCTATCTTTATTCAAGAAAACGTGGCTGGCGCGGAGAAATCAAAGAGCGTAACATGGCTTCATTCTTTAAAGCATTTTGGGACGCGAAATTTGCATTACTTGTTCCAGTGATAGTTCTTGGCGGAATATATGGCGGTCTTATGACACCTACAGAAGCGGCGGCTATAGCGGCTTTGTACGGTTTGATTGTTGGAGCTTTGGTTTATAAAGAGTTAACAGTAGAAAAAATTATTAATTGCTGTGTAGAATCTGCCCAAACATCTGCAACTATAATTGTATTAATTGCTATGGCAACACTGTTTGGGAATATTATGACCTTAGAAAATGTTCCTACAATGATAACAAAAGCCTTATTGTCAATTTCTGAGAATAAATATGTTCTTCTGCTATTAATCAATATACTTCTTCTTTTTGTTGGCATATTCATGGAAACATTAGCAGCTATATTGATTTTAGCTCCTATACTTCTTCCTGTAGCTGTAAGCATTGGAGTAAGTCCACTTCATTTTGGTATTATTATGGTTGTAAACCTTGCTATTGGCTTTGTGACACCTCCTGTTGGTGTGAATCTCTTTGTTGCAAGTGGTATAACAAAATCAAAAATAACAGAGCTTTCAGTATACGCTTTTCCTATGATTGGGCTTATGTTGCTTATTCTTCTGCTTATTACATATGTCCCAAGTGTGACGCTCTTCCTCTTATAAGATGCAAACAAGAGTATTAATCCACAAAAAACTATTACACAAGGATTTTGAATATGAAAATTGAAAAATTATTTGGCTTAAAAGGAAGAACTGCACTTGTTACGGGTGGAAATTCGGGCATAGGCGAAGCGATGGCAAGAGCACTTGGATATGCAGGGGCAGATGTTATATTAGTTGCACGCAGAAGCGATTTATTAGAAGATGCCGTTGCACAAATGAAGAAAGACTCTATAAATGCAACAGCCTTAAGTGCAGACCTTTCTTGTGCTGAAGGCGTGTTTGAATGTGCAAAAAAAGCGCAAGATATTGCTGATATAGATATAATTGTAAATGCTGCTGGAGTTAATTTAAGAAAGCCATTTGTTGAAGTAGAGCCTAAAGACTTTGAACTTCACATAGCCTTA
The DNA here is from genome assembly GCA_964369675.1 of uncultured Desulfovibrionaceae bacterium. Lineage (GTDB taxonomy): Bacteria > Desulfobacterota > Desulfovibrionia > Desulfovibrionales > Desulfovibrionaceae > CAYJAZ01. The sequence continues at coordinate 9,839 of CAYJHE010000087.1, forward strand.
CACCTAGGAGCGCCCTTTTATCTTGCGCAAAAAATTGCACCACAAATGGCAGAAAGAAAGTGGGGAAGAATTATCAATCTTGCCTCTTTACAGTCTTTTAGAGCATTTGCAAATAGTGCGCCTTATGGCGCAGGTAAAGGCGG
>CAYJHE010000088.1:0-9851 GCA_964369675.1 uncultured Desulfovibrionaceae bacterium
TACTCAAACATTTGGGTTCCCGTTCAACTCGATACATCGTTTGAGAATAGTGTAGTTTTATATGGTACTCAAACCTTTATATGATTCACACACTTTCTTTGAAAGTTTGAGAATAGTGTAGTTTTATATGGTACTCAAACTGCCTTATCGACTTCATGTATCAAACGCAAGTTTGAGAATAGTGTAGTTTTATATGGTACTCAAACAAAAAAGAGGTTGATGTTTTTTTCTATAAAGTTTGAGAATAGTGTAGTTTTATATGGTACTCAAACTGACAGAAAGAGCAGTAAACGGAAACATGGGTTTGAGAATAGTGTAGTTTTATATGGTACTCAAACGTGGAATTATCACGATAAGTTATTCTGATTGTTTGAGAATAGTGTAGTTTTATATGGTACTCAAACTTGGTTAGCACTTGGCGAAATGAGGTCATTGTTTGAGAATAGTGTAGTTTTATATGGTACTCAAATTTTACGGAACAAGAATTCTTTTCTCTTGCCATATTCAATAAAAATACTTAATATAAAAGTAGGGAAAGTAGGAAATTCAAGGAGAGGAATATGCAAAGTATTTTAGTCGATAATGCAAAGGTCATGGCAAAGGGGCAGGTTACTCTTCCAAAGGATATTAGGGATTCATTAGGTATAAAGACTGGTGATAGGGTCACTTTTATCAGACAAGGTAGTCAAGTTATTATGATGAACTCAGCTACTTATGCTCTTAATCTTATACAAAATTCTATGACAGGCGAAGCTGCGAAGGCTGGGCTTGATTCTGTTGAAGATGTAGATAATTTAATCAATGAAATGCGTGAAGAAAGTGTGAGCAAAAGAGATAAGTCATAATGCGCTGTCTTATTGATACAAATATTCTCATTTTTGTCTTTGAAGATCCCCTTGACTTCAGCATAAAAGATTTTATACTTTAAGAACAAGTATGAATAAGTTTATATAAACTTAAAATCTGGAATTTATGTTATTTGAAAAGAATTTTATAAGAATTTTATGAAAAAGTGAAAAGTCTTTTAGTTTTCATAGTCTTTATTTCTTAAATCTTGGTTTTGTTTTTTGCTTTCAATGTAAAGTAAAAAATACATATTCTAATGTTGTGAATCTTCAGTGTGGCTTAAGGTTTTGTGTCTTTATAATTTGTTGATATTATAAACAAAAAATTAAAACTTTAATACCCTCCTCCGGTACCAATATAAAATAGTAAAAGCTCAAGTCTGATAAAGGTTTGAGCTTTTTTTGTGTTAAAAACTCTGTTAGAGGATTTTTATGTGCAAAGCACCTTAAATTAGAGCGTGACAAAAATAGATATTTTATATAAACAATTCTTATGGAATTGTATGAAAATAAAGGAATAAAGATGTTAGAATTTACTGAAAAACTTAATATTGATGAGACACTAATACGCCAATCAAAATTAAAACAGCTGTTTCAAGCAAATAATCCTCATGTCAGTGGTATTTTAGTTTTTTCATCGTTAAATATATACTATTTGACAGGGACTTTTGCGCTTGGAACGCTTTGGATACCTATAAACGGCGAACCTATTTTATTTGTGCGTAAGGGTTTAGAGCGTGCAAAAGCAGAAACATCACTCAAATATATTTTTCCACTAAAGTCATATAGTGAGCTTAAAGCTCTTTGTGCTGAACATGGTAGTGCTTTAGGCCCAAGTGTTGGAGCTGAGATGACTGGCTTGACTTGGAGCATGTCGCAAATGCTGCAAGCAAGAATTAAAGATGTGGAATTTATTGACGCAAGCCAGTATATTATGAAGACACGTTCTATAAAAAGCGAATATGAACAAAATAAAATGAGTATAGCAGGTGAAAGGCATTTAGAAAGTTATAAAGCATTAGTTCAAAAGATAAAGCCAATGATGACAGAGCGTGAAATTGCTACTTTAGCTTTTAATGAGTTTTTAGAGCGTGAACATAGTGGTATATTACGCGCGACAAATTTGGGCTCAGAAATTTTTCTTGGGCAAATTGCTTGCGGGAATAATGCAAATTATCCTACCTATTGGGACGGACCAGTAGGCTATCTTGGCGGGCATCCGGCAAGTCCTTATATGGGAAATTCAAAAACAAAGTGGGAGAAAAATTCCCTGCTTATTCTTGATGTTGGTTTTTCATATCAAGGTTATCATACGGATAAAACACAGGTTTTTTGGTCAGGTCCAGAGTCAAGTATGCCAGATTATTTAAAAAAAGCACACGATGTTTGTGTTGAAATTCAGAACAATGCCGCAAATTCACTCATTGCAGGTGCGATTCCTGAAGTTATTTGGCAAAAAGCACTAGAAACAGCAGATAAGGCAGGATTTTTAGAGAACTTTATGGGTGTTGGCGGCAATCAAGTTAAATTTCTAGGGCATGGCATTGGTTTGACTTTTGACGAATTCCCACCTATTGCCAATAAATTTAGAGAGCCATTAGAAGTTGGTATGACAATAGCCCTTGAGCCAAAAATGGGCTTTGCTGGCGTAGGTATGGTTGGAACTGAAAATGTGTATAAAATCACTGAAAATGGCGCGGTGTCGATAACAGGCACAGATTTTGATATTGTCTACATCGATTAGAGCCTCTCTATTGAAAGCTAGTTATGCTATGCATTAGACTTTTTACTATGCAACTTTCATTGAATAATTCATATTTTTTCTCTATTTTAGTTTTCAAAAAAAAAACTTCAGTTAAGATTTGTGGGCTTAGATGGTATTTTGCATATTCACAAAGCCAAATTACATGAAGTAAATGAGAGTATTGCAATTAAATTAAAGATGTGTAGAATTTCTCTGAAGAAGCTCTAAGCACTACTTTATTTAAAACAAAAACAAAGGCAAGTATGAAAAATAAAATCTCTGTGATAACTGCAAGTTATGGTCATGATAAGTATATTGCAGCGGCAATTGAAAGTGTGCTTGCTCAAACATTTACTGAATTTGAATATATTATTTTTGATGATGGCTCAAAAGATTCATCGCGTGACATTATTGAAGAATATGCGAAAAGGGATAGCCGTATAAAGTTTCATACCCATGAAAATATAGCGAATAAAGGCCTAGCAAAAACAGTTGAAGCCAGCATTGCTTTGGCAAACTCACCCTATATAGCTTTTTTAGAAAGTGATGATATGTGGGAAAGTACATTTTTAGAAGAAATGTATCAAGTTGCTGAAAAAAGAGAAGATGTAGGTTTATTTTATTCTGATGTGAAGCCTTTTGGTAGTGATGAAATAAATAATACAAAGCATGAAAAACTTCTCAGCAGACGCAGGCGTTTTATTCATAAAGAATCTAAAAATCGTATGGATTTAGTGTTTGAAGGTTTTATATCAACCTTTTCGTCTGTATTTACACGTAGCCATATTCTTAAAAGCTTTAAGTATGAGCCTATAATTCCACAAAGACTAGATCATTACCTTTGGACACAATGCCTTCTTCAAATGCCTGCTTGTTTTGTTGAGAAAAAGTTATGTAGATGGCGTAAACATAATGAAAGTTATAGCCGCTCTACTGTTGAACCATATCCTTTCGCGTGTGAGGATATGCTTTTTGACTTGCTTTACCCTGAACATACTGAAAAAGATAAAGTTTTTTATCACTCTTTAGTGAGCGGTAAAAAAGAAAAAATTTTTAGGAAACAGATTCGAGCTTTTCTTGGCTATTATTTTAACAAAAAGTACCCACATGAAAAATTAAAAATTTATACATATTAATGGTACTTTTCTAAGTAATTTATTCTTCTAAAGAAAGCAAAATCTTCTAAATTCTTTCTTTTATATAGTAAAATAATTTCTCTAGCCCTGTGTGATATTCAGTAAATTCAATGTGTTGAAATTCTTCTAAAAGTCTAGTATTTGAGCCAGTATACTCATTGCCAAGTTCTTTATTCTTGATAATAATTTTTGACTTATGCTCGCTTATTTCATTCACTATTTCTGCAATTTCATAGAGAGAAATAGCTTGAGTAGGTGTGATATTGATAATATTATTTTTTGGCTGATTTTCTAAGAAGTAAGCAACAATTCTTTGCATATCTTCTACAAAAAGATAATCAAAAATAACATTTTGGTTGATTACAATATCTTCTTTTTTCAGGTTTTGCATAATTGCATAGCTAGGAAAGCGGCTTTCTTTTTCATCGTATCCATAGCAAGCAAAAATATTCAAACATACAACATCACTTAACGCTTTAATCTTCTTGCTGATAGTGATTTTTGACTGTCCATAGAGATCCTTAGGCTCGTAATCGCCAATAGTATCTTCGTGAAGCTTTTGAATTGGTCGGTCTTTACCATACATCGCACCTGAGCCAAAAAGCACCATGCGGCAATTCTTTGCCTTTGCACTAAGTAGGTTTTCAACCATTGCCATATTTGCTTCTATGGTACGCTCTTCGTCTTCAATGCCTCTTGCACCGCCTATAGAAGCACAATGTATAATGCAATCGATGCTATTTTTCTTAAAATATGCATCGACTGCTTCTTTGTTTGTGAGATCAAACTCAAAGCTTCGTGGAGTAAGGAGTATATAGGAATCTTTAAAGTAAGACTTTAAGTTTTTACCAATAAAGCCACCCGAACCTGTGAGTAAGAGAGTTTTCATTATTTAACCTATCTTTGATTTTACAAAGTCGTGAATGCACGCACTTGTTCTGTCTAATTCTTTTTCACCTAAAGCAGGGAAAACACCAACCCAAAAGGTGTTATTCATAATAGAATCAGTGTTTGGTAGCATTGCATAGTGCTCTTCATTTAATGAACTAGAAATCAATATATCGGAATTATTGATTTTTAATTTCACTTGATTATCTACCATCATAGGCTGACGCAAGATATTTCCTGCAAATAGTTGACGTGTACCAATGCCATTTTTTTCTAAATATTCAACTAATTCCTGTTTTGTAAAAGGCATATTAGGCTTTACCGAGATAAGGAAACCAAACCATGAAGGCTTCACATGTTGAGGAACAATTGGAAGATGTAGATAGTCTTTCAAATCTGCAAGTTTTTCTAAAAGATAGTTTGCATTCTTTGTTCTTTGTTCAATGAAGAAGGGGAGTTTTTTTAATTGTGAAAGACCTATTGCAGCTTGCCAGTCGGTAATTTTCAAGTTAAAACCGATATGTGAGTAGGTGTATTTATGGTCATAACCAAAAGGCAAATTGCCTAATTGCATATTAAATCTGCAATTACATGTGTCGTCCTTACCAGGAGGGCACCAACAGTCACGTCCCCAATCTCTAAAAGACATAATAATTCTATAAAGTTGCTTGTCGTTTGTAACAAGAGCACCGCCCTCACCCATTGTCATGTGGTGAGCAGGGTAGAAGGAATATGTACCTATATGCCCGATTGAACCGACTTTTCTTCCCTTATATTCAGCACCAAGCGCATCGCAAGAATCTTCGATAAGCCATAGATTATGCTTTTCGCAAATTTCCATAATTGTATCAAGTTCAAAGGTTGAACCAAGTGTGTGCGCAATCATAATAGCCTTAGTTTTAGGAGTGATTGCTGCTTCGATTTTTTCTATTTCGATATTATAGGTATCTAGCTCGCAATCCACAAAAACAGGAATAAGACCTTGCTGAATTATTGGATTTATTGTAGTTGGGAAACCTGCGGCTACAGTGATGACTTCGTCACCTTCTTTAAGTTGTCTGTCACCTAATTTATGAGAAGTAAGGGCAGAAAGTGCAAGGAGGTTTGCGCTTGAACCTGAATTTGTTGAAAGCGCGAATTTCACGCCCATATATTTAGCAAATTCCTTTTCAAAGGTATCGTTGAATCGCCCTGCTGTGAGCCACATATCTAAGGAGGCGTCTATCAAGCTTGCAAGGTCTTCTTCGTCAAGCAATTTTCCTGAAGGAGGAATGTATTTAAATTCTCTGCCTTTACCATAAACTTCTTGGTAATATTCTTTTGCGGCGTCTTGGACTTTTTTTCTTAATTCTTGTTCCATACTATATCTCTCTCAAAATCATTAATTTGTTTATTTGTATAGGTCAGCATATCTGTTTTATTTTCATAAAATAGCTTATACCATTCTACTGTTTTTTCTAAGGCTTGTTCAGTTGAGTAGGTTGGCACCCATGAAAGAACTTCTTCTGCTTTTTCTATATTGAGCATAAGAAGACCTGCTTCATGAAGTTCGTCTTTTTTCTCAACAACAACTTCACCTTTTTTGTAAAGCTCAACTATTTTTTGTGCAACTTCAGCAACTTTCCATATTCCTTCTTTTGTTGGACCAAAGTTATAGCCCTCTGCATATTTTTCACCGTCTTCTAAAAGAAGTTTTCCAAGTAATAAATAGCCTGATAGCGGTTCTAAGACATGTTGCCAAGGGCGCACAGCAATTGGATTTCTTATGCTGATTTTTTCATTATTATTTATTGCTCTCACGCAATCAGGAACAAGCCTATCAAGAGCCCAGTCGCCGCCGCCAATAACATTACCTGCTCTAGCAGTTGCCAAGGCATAAGGTTTTGCATTTTGCAAAAATGAGCGGCGATAAGATGAAGAAAGGATTTCAGCACAGGCTTTTGAAGAAGAATATATATCATAACCGCCCATAGGCTCGTCTTCTTTGTAGCCACGCTCTACTTCTTTATTTTCATAGCATTTATCAGTAGTGATATTTACAAAAGCTTTTACGCTCGAACATTTTCTTGCAGCTTCAAGCATATTGAGTGTGCCTATGACATTTGTTTCATAGGTCATAAGCGGTTCAAAATAAGATAATCTTACAAGCGGTTGTGCCGCAAGATGAAATACCATATCGGGCTGAAAGTCGAGCATGGCTTTCTCTAGCTTTTCTTTATCCCTTATGTCACCAATAACACTTTTGATTTGTGTGTCTATCTTTAGAACATGATAAAGGTCAGGATTTGTTTCAGGCTCAAGTGCATAGCCTAAAACTTCTGCGCCTAGTTTTTTTAGCCATAAAGCAAGCCAAGCGCCTTTGAAACCTGTGTGTCCTGTGAGAAAAATTCTTTTATTTTGGTATGTGCTTTGCATTAGGAAAACTCCTTTAATTCTATGTGGTATTTTGAAACAATAAAACCTAAGACTCTAATAATTATCGTATTATCTATTCGTTTCTTACGATAAAAAGCGCGTGTGAGATTTTGAAAAATTCTGTATAACTTATTTTTTATAACTTGCCTGTGTCCGCCAATAGCGTCTAATACTTTAGAAAATTTTGGCATCATAACATCATAGTCGTGTCTTTCGTGGATAAGGCTTTCACCTGATCTTCTCCAATAAGCAAGCTGTTCATCAATAAAGCCAACCTTACAACTAAGTCCAAGCTGCTTCCATAGATAAAGGTCTAAACCATTTACCATAAGAGGAGAAAAGTCGCATTGTTTTAGCTTTTCACTTCTTACCATCACAACTGAAAAAGTAGGAAAAGTGTAAGTATCTAACATAGGATAATGAATATTTCTTGGTTTTTCTATGCTTCTCATAAGCTGATAGTGAGTGAAAAAGCCTTGATTATATTCATCTATTATTTCTGTCATTCCTTTATACATGCCATCTAAGACTATTTTTATTCTTGCAGTTAAAAAATCTGTTTCTGGGAACTTATTTATATAGTTGACATATTTTTCTAAGTGGTCACAAGTCCAGTAGTCATCGCTTTCACAAAAGGCTATATAAGTTCCTTTTGCGTGACTTAGTGCAAGATAGACAGATTCAGACAAGCCTTTATTCACATTGTTTTCGTGCGTAAGGAGTTTAAATCTGCTGTCTTTTTCAACATATTCTTTGATAATTTCAAGAGAATTGTCAGTTGAACCATCGTCAATAACAAGCACTTCAAAGTTTGTATAGGTTTGATTTAAAAGAGAATCTAAGTTTTCTCTTAAATATCTTGCATAGTTATAGCTAGCAACTATAATGCTTATATACATGTTATTATGACTGTTTTCTGAACTTTTAGTCATATCAATACCTTAATGTGTATCTAAAAACTTTTTTATGGTTTTTAAAAATTTTACCGCTTATCACTCTATATTTATACAAGATTCTTCTAAAGAAATTTGAAACATAGGGCTGTGGTTTCCCTTTATAATTCATTTCTTGTGTTTTTTCAATGAAAACTTTTAGCTGCATTGCACTATTTGTATTAATTTCTTCGAAATTTTCTTTATAGTCAATAAAGGTGTTTTCAGAAAAAATTTTCACCTTAGCACCGCACACAAGAGCCTCGTCAAGCAAGGCTGAATTTGTATCAAAAGAATAGAGTGTGTCTGTATTTCGCAATAATTCGCCTAATTCTTCACGATTTTTGGGAAAGTTCATGTCTATACGGATAGCGTTTTGAGTTTCAGGCAGATTTTTCTTTTCTTCTCCTTTATAAACGAAATAAGAATTATGCTTTTTAGGTCTATTGTCGTTATAGAAGATATTTTTATCTATCATTGGAAAGTTTAAAATAGGCACATTTTCGTAATACTTTTGTGTCCATGCAAAAACTTCTTCTGAATGATGATAGTTTTTTTCACCGCCAACTATACCAGGAAAATATAAAACCCATCGCGCGACATTTTGAAAGCCTAAAGGATTTCCAGCCACGCTTTCAGGATAGACTATAATATCATGCAGCTTCATTTCATCAGTAATTTTTTCTACATAGCTATACTTATCAAGATAGGGCTTATAAGAAAAGAGCGAGACCTTATAGCCATTTTCTATGAGATAATCGGCTAAGACATGCAAGGCTCTAACCCCTGCTGACTTACCATTACCGAATGAAGGAACAACAATTATATAGTTTTTCATATTACTTTTTATGCTTGAGAGGAATTACTTTGAATTTCAACTTCTTTGCTATCTGACAGTAAATGCCTTTTCTTTCTCTGTAAAAACGAAACCAGCGTTTGTCCCAGAGTTTTAATGAGTTTTTGCCAAATTGTAAAGAAACTATGTTTTTTTTGTCAGTAAGTTGGAGTATAAAATCTATTTCCTTTGCGCTTAAACTTAGCTCCTTTTTTTCATCGTTATAGTTAATTCCTTTTTTTCTTGCAGTAAACTTTAATTCATCAATTGAATGTTCTTGCTTGTATTCATCTGAAAGAAAATGCTTGTACTTACCACTTGCAAAAGTCCATGCTTTTTTGTTAAACAATTTTTGCAATATGGAATTATTATTAGACAGTTTCATTGCATCAAAGAAGCATTTATCCCAGTTTACAATTTGTTCTAATGTTGGCATATTTGTGCTTGTCCATGTGTCTTGCCCCTTATGCCTTCGCACAAGAATTGATTCACTATCATCAATGAGAATAGAATTGCCGTGTTTTGCCATGTTCACCATTAAAGGCCAGTCATTAAATTTTGAATACTTTTCATAATCTAAAGGGGTATTTTTATAATCTTCGGTTCTAAAGACAGCTGTTGCATAGGCTATATTTTCTATAAAATACATATGCATTGCAAAGTCTTTTTGAGATGAAAAGAAGTAATGAAAAGAAGAAAGTTTGTTTTTTACTGTAGGAATATCATTGTCATAAAACTCTTTATAACGTGATGTAACAAAAGACACATTATCATATCTATTGATAAGATTAACAACTAGCTCAAGATAACTAGAATGTAAAATGTCATCATCATGAAAAAGCATGCAATACTTTTTACCTGCAAGCTCAAGAGCCTTTTTGTAATTACCTAAATGCCCAAAAGTTTTCACATATTTTATGCGATTGTCATTAAGCGAGCGTATAACTTCTTCTGTATTATCAGTGCTTTCATTGTCTAATATAGTTATGCTATTAATATTTACCGACTGATTAAGCACACTATTAATACTTTCAAGCAAATAGTCTGCTCTATTGT
>CAYJHE010000089.1:0-9740 GCA_964369675.1 uncultured Desulfovibrionaceae bacterium
GAGATAAGCTGTTGATTGATATAGGTAAGCAGAGTATCTCTTTCACTTTTCTCAGAAAGTTCTTTTAAATCAGGCAAATAATACACTTTATAAAAGGCGTGTGCATTATGTATAAAGGAAGTATATTTCTTTGTTTTTTTGAGTAAAAGCGCATCTCTTGCTTGCTCACCAAAAACAAAAAGCACTTTTACTTTTAAGCGAAACAAGGCTGACCAATAAAAAATAGCATCATTTTTTTTTGTATCAAGCATAACATGCCCTGCATTTTCAGACATATCAAAGGGCACAAAAACATTTATTCCGGCTTTTTTATAGTTGAGATTTTTAACAAGCTCTACTAAGACTTCCTTTCTGTGCGCATTGCTATAGGTGTTTTTCAAAACATCGTCATGCAAGCCTGAATATGTCCACGCGATTTTAGGTTCACTACTGAGGGCAATTCTTGAATAAAGAGCTTCCCACTCCTTAGACCATTCAAAGTCCTTTAAAATCTTTGGAAGTGTTGAACTTGGCACACCTTGCGCGTTAAAAGTAGGCTCATTATCACTCAATTCTCGCGCTTCTTCTGATGAACGAGGTGAAACTGTATATACGCGCTCAACTTTCTTGCTTGCTTGATTTTCTTGCTGCGCGTCTGTTTGTGAAAGTTCTTGTTTAACTTGTTGAGAAAGATGAATATTTTGATATAAAGCTTCGGCTTTTATGCTCGTCTGAACTTTTTGCGCCTTTGTTTTAAGTTCAACTTTTCTTTGCTCATCTTCAATTAAAAGAAAATCCAGTCCGGCATTTTGCCAGATTCTCGTATGTATGGGCAGAGCTTTGCTTTTTACAAACATCAAATTTCCTTTAACTGTAATACTTTCTTATACTTTATATTTCATTAAGCCATGAAATCAAGTCCCAAGCTATTTGCGTTTTTGGTCTCTTGCCCCAAGCTTCTTCTTTTGTGTACCTATCGGCAACAAAGACTCTATTATCTAAAGTACCAAAACCGTCTTCAAGCGCATTTGCTACAACCATATCCATATTTTTTGCATACATCTTGTCTAAGGCAAGTCGTCTTAATTCTTCACTATTTTCAACATATTCTGCAGCAAAACCAAGAACCTTCTGCTCAACTCTTTTTTCTGCAGCTAAGCTTTTTAGAATATCCTTATTTGGATAAAATTGCAGTAAAAATCCATCTTCTGCATCATGCTTCTTAAACTTCCCTCTGCCATGCATTTCAGGTGAAAAATCAGCTACTGCGGCAGTAAAAATCCCGTAATCACATTTATGCCAAAGCCCCTTTGATACTTCATACATTTCTTGTGCTCTTTGCACTGTATGCAGTTTGAATAAAGGGTCAAGAGGAGAAAATAATTTCACAGATTTTGTAGAAACAGCATGCACAAAAGCCCCGCGTAGCCATGCTGCAATAGCAAGACACATGCCCATTGTGCCTGTGCTGCCATTTGTCCAATAACGTATGTCGTCAAATGGTTCTTGTGTTGCTCCTAAGGTCACAAGCACGGTTTTACCCGCTAAATCTTGCTCTGTCACAGCCTTTATTCCATATAAAAAAAGCATTTCATCAGAAGCAAGTCTGCCTTGCCCAACATCATTACAAGCAACAATGCCACTTTCTGGAACGATGCAAAAATGCCCTCTTTCTTCTAGTGTGCGCACATTCTCCTGTGTTGCTGGATTAGCCCACATCTTTGGATTCATAGCAGGCGCAAAGTACAAGGGCTTTGAATAGGCAAGAGCTTGGGCGGCAAGTAAAGAATCTGCCCTTCCTGTTGCAAGCTGTGCTATTGTATCCGCACTTGCTGGCGCAATAATAAAGGCATCTGCATCTTTTTCAGGCGCAAGATGTGAAAAAGCATCACAAAACATGTCCTTATACAGTGGTTCTGCACCAAGACTTTCAAAAGAAAGTTCTGTCACAAATTCTTTCGCAGCAGAAGTTAAGGTCACACTAACTTCTATCCCCGCTTTTTGCCAAGCTCTCATCAAAGAAATTGCTTTATAGGCTGCAATAGAACCTGTGACTCCAAGGTGAATTTTCTTTTCCTCTTGCATTTCAAAAAGAAGATGTTCTTGCATAACTACCTCTTTATATAGGCTTTTTGAACTTTATTTTAAAGCTAGGCTCTTATAAAATAATATCAGAACTTGTTGTTTTTATTTCTTCTTTAACTTCTTGTTTTACTTCTTCTTTAGTTGTGTCTATAGTGATAGTTGTATCTTCAACTGCTTTGTCTACAGTATCATCAATTTTTTTTACTGTTGTATCAATAGTTTGACTTGCTTCTTGCTTTACTGCTTCTGTTCGTGAAGGCACATTCGGCGTTAAATGTCTATTTTGATTATTTGAACTTGGTTTTGCAGGCGAAGCATTCTTTGTAACTATATTTTGCGGAAGCTTATCAAGTACCCACACGTCCATGCCTGTTGTCAAGGTTTGATTATAGTAAGTAATTATCGCAAATCTATTTTCTTTTTGGAAAACTTGCATAATTTTATCATCGTGTTCCTTAGCAACTAAGCTCCACTTATTCTTCAATAAATTATGCTCCATAGCAGTACTTAGTGAAACAATTTCAACACGTCCTTCATACTTTTCAATACCAAAAACCTGCTGATTATAAAAGGCTACTTTTGAGGTGTTTACATCTTTTTCCATGTCTACAGGAATGGGAATATCGCTAAAATGCCCATAATATACAGCATCAATTGACTGCGCCTGTTTTTGTTCAAAGGGGTTTGGAATATTGATGTTAGACAAATATTCCGAACAGCCACTCATAAAAAGAGAAGAAGTGAGTAAAAGAGCTGTTAAAGTTGTTTTTCTTGATTTATTTGAAAATGTAGTATTCATATATTTCCTCTAAAATTTTATCTTTATAAAACATACTAACATAGACATATGAGCTATTTTAAAGCCCATGACTGCGCTATACTAAAAGTATACTATACATTTAGCAAAAAGTAAAAGATGAAATTTTGCCTATAAATTTAGCGCATATTACCATAAAAAAACTCCCTCATGCAAATCTACATAAGGGAGCTTGTGTGTTTATTTTTTACTATTCATCGTCTGGATGCATTACTTGAGAAAGTTCGTCTTCTTCATTTTCTAAACTTTCGCCATAAGACTTTTCAAGCTCGTTTTCTAAATCATCTTCAAATTCACTTTCGTATTCTTGGCCTTCCTCATCTTCACTGTCTACATCAAAAACTTGTGAGGCTATCACTCTTTTACGAGCAACTTCTTCTTGATTTTCCTCTTGCCTTTCTTCTTCTTTTTGAGCAGGCTCTGTTGTTGGACTAGGAAGTGTATTGTAAACTCTCCAAAACACGGGGTAAATACTTGTCACAATTTCAGGATTCACAAGCAGAATATGAGGACGCATAAAGGCAAGCAAGCTTAAAGCTAGTCCCCAGTCACTATTTGGTAAAAACCAAGGATTGGTTTCAACTTCGCTTTTAACAAGCATCTTTTCTTCATTCACACTAAGACCTATCTGCGCTAAAAAGCCATGTATAACATCTTCATTCGCATCTTGTGCAAATTTTTCTGAAATTTCAGGCAATTGCGTTTCTTCACCGCTCAAAGCAGAAAGAATAGAAAAAATCAAAGCCATCGGATAGGAAGGCGCTTTTGATAAGTCAGGTGTTATGAGCTTCTTGCCAGGGTGTTCGGAAATCAGAACATTATCCTCACAGCGCACTTGTAATCCTGCTGACTTTAAAAAGTCTAAGCAGTAGAGGTCTTTTTCATTCAAACAACCGCGCAAAACAGTTTTACCGCCTGCAAATGCTGGCATAGCAAGCAAACATGATGCATACATAGGGTCAAGGTCAACTGTAACATCTTCACTGAAAACAGGTTTTGCCACGTCAACCTTCACTAAAAGTGAATCCTCTTTTTTCTCAAAAGTGCAAGCAACTTGAACCCTTGAAAGAACAGAAGAAAGTTCTGCTTGAATAGTTTGAGCGTCAGCATGATTTTCTAAAACAAAGTCAGTCGCTTGCCCATCTTTACGCACGCAAGAAAGTAGCATCAATGCTATCACAAAATCTTTTGGCAAGTCAGAAGGCAAAACTATAGTACTTGGCATCATTCCAGCGGATTCAACACGCACAGGAATGCCGTCTTGCCCTGGAATAACCGTTGTCAAACGCGCATTGAGTGAAGGTAAGAAATTTCTGAGCGGCTGCGTATTGATAAAGCGCAAAGCCCCGTCACCAACTAATTTCAGGCGTGCAGGCACAAGCAAGGTCATCGCAAGCACAAGATAGAAAGACAATTCATCATTTCCAACAGGAACAACCTTATCTAAATGATGCATAATGCCAGAGCCGCCGCGTGATAATATTCTGTCATGCCCTTCCCACCACAATTGCCCACCAAGCTGGTTAAAAGCTTTTATTGAAGACATGAGCGTAGGAGATAAGTGCGTAGTAAAAGAAGTCATCGCGCCAGAAGTTGCTGCTAAAGCAAAGAGCATTCTCATCTGACGTGAGCAAAGCGCACCATCTAAGTCGATTTGAACAGGAGTGAATTGCGGGGCAAGACTATAGTAGTTTGGCTTGCTATAAGCATAAGGAATAGGCTCAAGTTGTTGCAAAAGATTAAAGAAATCTCTAGCAATTCTAGGATCTTTAGTGATTTTAGCAGTACCGCCCTCCCAAGCCACTCTCAATTTTTTTTCAAGACTTGGCGAAATTCTGTTGTCTCTTTTTACGCCATCAAGCAATTCTGCTCTGCGAAATAAAAGATTCAATAATTCCTTATCCACATCAAAAAGAGTGTTTAGATTCTCATAAAAACGTGAGGTTCTTCCTCTTTGACGTGGATTTCTTTGAAAAGAATCGTTTTGCTGGTTGAAATTTCTGCCGCCTCTTTCTCTGAAATTGTTTTCACGTTCTTGTCTGCCTTCTCTTGAGCGCATGCCATCAGATTCATTGCGTGAAAATCTGTTTTCAAAAGCTCCACGCTCTTGCTGATTTGAAACTTCATTTTGCGGTGAAAAGAAATCATCTTTTTCAAATCTTTCGTTTCTACTTGGATTTCTTTCAAAATTTCTTTCGTTATTTGAAAATCTTTCTCTTGGTCGAAAATCTCTTTGTTCTCTGTTGAAAGGTCTGTCTTCGCGTGAAAATCTTTCAGAATTTTTAAAATTCGAAGCATAGGAATCGTCATTACGAAATGGTCTTTGTCCTGAATTTCTATTTAAATTTCTGTCAAAGTTTCTGTCATTATAAGAAGACCTATTGTCGCGAAACCTTCTTTCATTGTGTTCGCGCCCTTCATAAGAAGCACGAGGAGCATTGTCGTCCCTATCATACCTCTCTCTTCTATTTTCATAATAAGGTTCACGCACAAAGTTTTTATTCCTTTCTTGAGACGAAAAAGAAGAATCCCTATAGCCATTTTTAGAAAAAGCATGTTCTCCATCTTGGTAAGGGCGGCGCGTATTATTATGATTTCTTTGACTATTTTGACTATTTCTATTATCTTGATAGGAATATTCTTGCTTGTATGGTGAACGCGCATAAGAATTTTCCTGAAAATTTTCATCATTCCTATTGCGATAAGGTCTTGTATCGCTGTGTTCTCTTTCTTCATATGCTTCATTTGCATAGCCATCTTGGTCTTTAACTATTCTACTTCTTTGAAAACTTCTTCTTGGTTGAAAAGCCATATCATCCCTCTTTACTTGTTAATAACATTTAAATTATAAAAATTCACTATATATAAATACAATCACATTACAAAAACAAATCAAATTTATAATTTTTTTCTAGCTCTATTTTCTTTTTTAAAAACACACAGAAAGCCTTTTGTGCAAGGTTCAATAAAAAACCTTACAATACAGGACTTTACTAATATTCTCTCACCATATTCTTATTCATTTTGGCGACTTTGTGCACAAAAGCTTACTCACAAGAGTCACAGACCTTGTTTCATTTTCCAGAAGCTTTGTTCGCATCGCTCTTATTTTTCCGTATCATATCAAACAATTATGAAACAAAATCAGAATGGTGTATTATTTACCTTCTATATAGGCAAATTTTCATTTGACTTCTACATTAATTATAAATAGAGTCTACATCCTAGTGGTGAACGTGGTCACCTTTTTTAATTCTGTATACAATAGCGCATACCATAACAATAAAATAAATAACAATAAGCCCAACCCCAACAAAACCTTGCGCTGATGATTGCATAGCATTATGAATTAATTCATTCATATTTATCTCCTTAAATTCTATTAAAGTTCATTTATTTATGCAGCCAATTCAATTAAAAGTCAAGCTCTATTACTTCGCACTTTAAATGTTTAAAATTTAAAGTTTAACCTATTTTAAAGCAATAATTTATTGCAAAATCCAAAGAGGCACAAATGAAAAACACTCAGACAAAGAAAAAAGAAGCAACACTCTTTATACACACACTTGATCACGAAGGAAGAGGACTTGCACGCGATGAAGAAAATAAGGTGTTTATTGTTGACAATGCCCTTTTAGAAAGCAAGGTACGCATTGAAATCGACCAAGAAAAAAAGAACCTTGCCTTTGGTCACTCTATTGAAGTAATTGAAGAATCTCCATACAAGGTCAAGGCTAAGTGCGAGCACGCACTTATTTGTGGTGGCTGCACTTGGCAAGATTTTGATTACAATGAGCAGATAAAGGCTAAGGAAAAAATCGTCAGAGATGCTTTTTCAAAAATCGCAAAGTACGAATTAGCTGAAAATTTTTCCGTAAAAAAGGCAGAAAACACCTATAAATACAGAAATAAAATGGAATTTTCCTTTGGCTTTACAGAAGACGATGACAAAGTGCTTGGCTTAAAAATGAAACGCTCACACGCTTGTGTTAAGGTAGATTGTGAGCTTTGTTCGCCAATTGTGAACAAAGTTATTCATAAATTAGAAGAACTTTGCTTTATTGAAGGGCTTGAAGTTTTTTATACAGAACACAAAGAAGCAAGGGGTTTTCTTCGCTCTGTTGTCACAAGAACAAATAGCGATAACTCACAATTACTGCTTGAAATAATAACCTTCCCTCGCCCTGAACACAATCAAACACTCTACACCATATGCAGGACTTTGAAAGAAGAATTTCCACAAATCACAGGCATTATACACTCAACAAGAAAAAATATGCTTCCTCTTCCTTTTGGTGAAAAAGCTATAGCGCAATTTGGCTCAAAAGAAATGAAAGAAAGCTTGAAAATAGTTGATGATACACTGACTTTTACCTATGGATTTCAGTCATTTTTTCAAATCAATACACAAGAAACTTCTCAACTTTACACTCATGCAGCTCAAGCTGTTCACGCTTTAGACATTTCAAAATGCGCAGATATTTACTGCGGAGTGGGCGGCATTGGTCTATCTATTGCCCATACCCTCAAAAAAGAAGGAAAAAATATTAAACTATTTGGACTTGAAGCAAATAAACAAGCCTGTGAATTTGCAAAGAAAAATGCTGATACTCTTGGAATTGAAGCAGAATATACCCAAGCCGATGCTAAACAACTTTCAAAGTTTTTTAAAAGCAATAAAGCTTTGGACCTACTTATCTTAGACCCACCAAGAAGTGGAGTAGATAAAGAAAGCTTGCAAGCTTTATTGCGTGTAAAGATAAAACATTTACTTATTATTTCCTGTAATCCTGCAACCTTAGCAAGAGATTTTGCACTTCTACAAGAAGAATATGAAATAAAAACACTTCAATCCTATGACTTATTTCCACACACTCCGCACGTTGAAAGCCTTGTGCTCTTAACAAGAAAAAAATAATATTTTTGAAATTTTAAAGACTTGCTTAATAAAAATTTAATGCTTAATATTAGTTCGACATAAAACAAATTTTATAAGAAGAAGATTCAATGAATAATTCTCAAAAAAATACAAGGAGAAAAAATGGAAGAAAATCTCAAAAAAACAATAACCTATCTTATTTCAGAATACAGCGATTTTTCTAAAATAATCTCGCCCAAAACTTTTGAAAATTTCACAGATTTTCAAAAATATCAAGCCCTTGTAAATATTCGCCCTGCAAAGGAATTTAATAAAGAAATTGCCAAAGAGTATTTCAAGACACAGGATAGTTTTTTACAAGAGCACAATAAAAACAAAGGTATAGCAAATTTTTTAGAAGAAAAAAGATACACTAAAGAAGAAGCAAAAGCCTTAAGCAATGAAGAAAAAAAAGAAAAGTTTATTGAATTTGACAATAATATACTTCTTTGGCAAGGCGATATAACAAAATTAAAAATAGACGCCATAGTCAATGCTGCCAATGAAAAGCTTTTAGGCTGTTTTTATCCACTGCATAAATGCATTGATAATATCATACACACGCATGCAGGCGTGCAATTGCGCCTTGATTGCCACGCGCTTATGCAAGAGCAAGGGCATGATGAAAGAACAGGATTAGCAAAAATAACAAAGGCTTACAATCTTCCTTCAAAGCATGTCATACACACTGTAGGCCCAATTATAACTAAACAGCTCACAAGCAAGGACTGCGACTTACTTGCTTCATCTTATCGCTCTTGCCTTGAAATAGCAGAAGAAAATGCATTAACATCCTTAGCTTTTTGCTGTATTTCAACAGGTGAATTTAAATTCCCACAAGATAAAGCTGCACAAATTGCTATAGAAGTTGTGAAAAATTACCAAGAAAAATGTGAAGCAGAAAATAAGTCGTGCATGAAAATCGTCTTTAATGTCTTTAAAGATGAAGACTATGCCCTCTATTTTCAACACTTATAGAGAGTAAATATGAATAAAATACAAGAACTTACACAGAAAATTCGCGAACACGACATTATATTAATAGGCGCAGGTGCAGGACTTTCCGCAGCTGCTGGACATTTATATTCAGGCAAACGCTTTGAGGAGAATTTTTCTGATTTCAAGCAAAAATATGGCATAAAAGATATTTATTCAGGAGGCTTCTATCCCTTTAAAACTTTAGAAGAATACTGGGCTTGGTGGTCACGCCATATCTTCATCAATAGATATGCAACAAAGCAAGAAGAACGAAAGAAAAGTGTCTACCAAGACCTCTTACAAGTCGTTAAAAACAAAGACTATTTTGTTCTCACCACCAATGTAGACCATCTTTTTCAAGACAATGGCTTTGATAAAGAAAGACTTTTTTATACGCAAGGCGACTATGGTCTTTTTCAGTGCGCAAAAGCCTGCCATAAAAAAAATTACGACAATAAAGAATTAGTGCGAGTGATGTGTGAAAAGCAAGAAAATATGCGTATTCCAAGCGATCTTATTCCCTATTGCCCGAAGTGCAATGCGCCAATGACATTAAATCTACGAAAAGACAATCTCTTTATTGAAGATGAATATTGGCATAAGGCACTAGAAAGATATAAATTATTTCTTGAAAAAGCCAATAAGGAAGAAGTGCTCTTATTAGAACTTGGTGTAGGGCAAAATACGCCTGTTATTATAAAATATCCCTTTTGGGAGATAACAGCGCAAAATCCTAAAGCTTTTTACTGCGCTATCAACCTAGAATCTTCGCATTGCCCAAGTCCTATAAAGGCAAGGTCGCTCATCATTCAAGAAGATATAGGCAAGGCACTTTCAGATCTTAAACAAAAAATGGAATAAAAAACTCATAGAAAGATTTTATTCCATTTTCATATCTCTAAAAAACACATGTGAACGAAGTGAACATGCTTCCTAAAGCTTGTTTGTAGAGTTATTTAATCC
>CAYJHE010000090.1:0-9732 GCA_964369675.1 uncultured Desulfovibrionaceae bacterium
TTCAATTTTAAAAAGAAAAGATGTGAAGACAAGACAAAATCTACTTAGTTTTTAACAAGTGAGGATTTTGTGCACAGCGTGCCAAAATCTATCTGTTAAAGGTCAAAAGGCAAGTGCCAATTCCTCGTAGCGATAGGCGCGTATCCGAAAATAATTGGAGCGGAGCGAAGAATTTTTTAGCATACGCAGATGACATTAATACGAATCGGCATTGAAGGTTTTTTAGCAAAGCTAAAAAGCCTTCAATACGGCGCGAAAAATTTTGCAAATAAATTTAGCTTAACCTACATTAAAAGCAAAATTTTTGTGTTGTCATGAAATATTGTGCAAAATAAGATTTTTGCTTTAGAGGGGAATGAATTGCAAAAAATGCGCGAGTGGAGTGTACTTAAGTACATGACCGAGCGCATTTTTTGTAAGCGTTTTCATATGAAGTGAAAGGCTGTTTTGTGATAAATATTTCATACACAAAATAACAAAGTGAACGCAGTGAACAAAGACTTTAGCAACTCACTAGAGTTTATACCGCGTAATATTCGTTTTTTTGGTCGTCTAAGACAAAAAAACAAAATAAAAAGCAAATACATTAAAATCTATAAGCTCAAATCCCCTACTTCTTCCATAACTTGGTCAACAGAAATTCCATTAATACAAGCATAATC
This sequence comes from uncultured Desulfovibrionaceae bacterium, assembly GCA_964369675.1. GTDB lineage: Bacteria > Desulfobacterota > Desulfovibrionia > Desulfovibrionales > Desulfovibrionaceae > CAYJAZ01. The sequence continues at coordinate 663 of CAYJHE010000090.1, forward strand.
AAACTTGCACTTCTCTTTATTTCCGTGTAAAGAGCATGGATTACAAGGCATTGAATGTTTTAAAAGTTTGTCTTTTGCCCCTAGAGGAAAAAAGCCCCATTCCTTTGAAGTTGCGCCAAAAAGTGCAATAACAGGAGTTTGCACAGAAGAAGCGAGGTGCAAAGGAGCTGAATCACCAGTGACAAGGCAGCTTGCCCTTGAAAGCAAGGCAGCGCTTTGTCTTAATGACAGTCTATTCAAGACATTATGCTCTTCTTTTAATGTATTAAATGCACTACCTATGCCAATGAACAAGGGAAAATACCCTTCCTTTAAAAGTCGCGCGTACAAATCTTCCCAATGTTTCATGTCCCACAACTTGCCCTTATGTGTTGCAAAAGGATGCAAAGCAATAATAGGCTTTTTGTCCTTATTATTTTGCATAAAAAAGTTTTCAGCAAAACTTTCTTCTTCATGTGTCAAAAAAAGCTTTGGCATAAGTTCTTTTCTATTTACTTGAGAATATTGATTTTTTTCCAAAAAATTATAAGCATATCGCTCAACCACATGCAAGTCTAAGCAATTTCTGCGTATTCTATGACCAGAAAAGAGAAAAAGTCTGCGCGCAATAGCATCCTTTGGATATGTATAAGTAGCTTGTTTCCAACAAGATTTAAAGATTTTCGAACGAAAAGTAGCATGCATATCATATAAAGGATAAGGATAAAGCTCAGCCATTTTCTTTGCATTTATACGCAGATTTCTTCCTCTCAATTCTTGCTTTGTAAAAGTCTCTACCTTTTCAATGGCGGGATTATGCTCAAATAAAGGCTGCATGCCTTCGGCTGTGATGAGGATAAACTTTTCCTTATATTCCTTATAACGCCAATAAAGAACACCAGAAAGCAGAATAATATCACCTATATGCGAAAAGCGTAAGACAACTTTTTTTGTGTACTCAACATTTTGTGCATGTATTGCAGACATAGAACACCCTAACTAACTATGAGCATAGGCTCTTTGAAAAAATTCTACTTGCTTAGGCAAGAGTTTTGATAAGGCAAAGTTTTCCTCTACTGTTTTTCTTGCATTGAGCCTTAATTCTTGCAACTTCTCCTTATTTTCTAATGCATAGATAATTTTCTTTGCTAAGGCATTGCTATCTGAAAAGTCTGTCATAAGGGCATTATAACCGTCTTTCACCACTTCTTGCACTGGTGCAGTGTCGGAAGTAACAAGCAAACAAGCACAACTCATAGCTTCAAGTAAGGAAAAAGAAAGCACAAAAGGAGCTGTGAGATAGATATGCACACAAGAAATACACAATAAATTTTTATAATCATTATAAGGAAGAAATTCAATATAGCTCAAGCGCGAAGTGTCGAGCTTCACTCTTTCTTGCATAAATGTTATCCAAGGAGTATTGTTTGCGGCATATTCGCCATAGGCTGGCTTTTCTTTGCCTACAATTACAACATGCGCCCTTGGTCTTTGCGCAAGCACTTCTTTGAGAGATTCAAAAAAAGTGTCAAAACCACGAATTCTTTCAAGCGCCCTACTTGTATATGTGATAATTTCTTTACCCTTCAAACTTTCAAGAAATTCAGAAAAGTTTTCTGACGGGCGAACATGCTTTGATGACGAAAAGAAATCTGTATCAATACCCTCGTGCAAAACTTCAAGCTTGTGCGCATATTCTGTAGGGTGCTGTTTTTTTTGCCAATGTGTAGGAGTGATGCCTGCAAACACCTTTGACAAAGCACCCATTGTAAGCATATTGACATGCGCATGTCTGATTGCCCTGTTGATATTTGTATTATAATCACTTGGATTAATATACTTTTCGGTTAATTCCGTATACATCCATTCAAAATAACCCGTAACAACAGCCTTAGGAAAAATTTCCTTCGCATAAGCAATACAGCCAAAGGCGGCATGCCCGTGTATAATATCTGGATAAAAATTTCTTTTTTTTAATGAATCTAATGCCTTGGCATACATAAGATGTTCAGATGTAAAGTCGACATTTTTTTCTTCTTCTTGCTCTTGCTCTTTACGAATCTTAAAATGCGTCACACGCGGCGCACGCATATCACCTCTTATATAAGGCGACATAAAGACGACTTGATTTTCAGGATTTGCAGCTAATTCAATAGAAATTCTATGAAATTGTGCAGGAAAATTATTATGCAAAAACAAAATTTTCATTTATAACCACTTGTAATAAAAAATAGAGAATTTTTCATAGTATTATACTCATTAACAGCATAGTTAGTATGCTTGCAGTGCATGTTTTTGTCAATCTTATTTTAGATTAGTAAGATTTTATCTAAAATAGTAATACATTGTTTTTTTTCCAATTTACAAACAAAGCTTGACAAAAAATACAAATTTTTATACGCTACCTAAAGTGGTTATTTTAAATGGAGGTTTTATGAAAAAACTTTTATCATTTGCTTTATTAGCAATTATTGCTTTTTGCCTTCCTGCATTTGCGGCACAACCAGAAGTGCCTTCAGCACCTAGTGTGATGAATAAAACAAAAATGCCGGTCACTTTCAACCATTCAACACATACTGAATATTCGTGCGAAACCTGCCACCACCCAGTGGACGGAGTAGCAACATATCAGCCTTGTGCAACTGCTGGTTGTCATGATGTTATGGGCAGAAAAGACAAATCTATCAACAGCTACTACCAAGCTATGCACAAGACCTCAAAGGTTAAATTTGAAACTTGTGTTTCTTGCCATAAAGAAGTAGCTGGAAAAGATAAAGCGAAGAGAAAAGAACTTACATCTTGTAAGGGCTCTAAGTGTCACGCATAAATCTTTTATAAAAAACCCTCTTCGGAGGGTTTTTTATTTCTGTACACTCTTCTATAAATGATTGCATTTTTTTCTATTATTGCTATACTTCACATATGAAAAGTTCCACGAAATCTATCTCGCTTGCCGCAAAATACAGACCGCAAGATTTTGCTTCTGTTGTTGGGCAAGAAACTATCACCTCTATATTGTCAAAAACAGCTTTTGAGCAAAAAGTTGCACCTGCTTATCTTTTAAGCGGCACACGCGGTGTTGGGAAAACAACAATTGCAAGGATTTTTGCAAAAGCGCTCAATTGCGAAAAACTTGATACTCGCACAAATGGCGAACCTTGCAATGTATGCCAAACTTGTCAAAAAATCACACAAGGCGCTTTTGTTGATGTGATGGAGATAGACGGCGCTTCAAATCGTGGTGTAGACGATGCTAAACGCATAAGAGAAATCGTACAATATCCGCCACTAGAAGGCAGATTCAAAATCATCATCATAGATGAAGCCCACATGCTCACAAGAGAAGCTTTTAACGCCCTTCTCAAAACCCTAGAAGAGCCACCTTCATACACTTCATTTATTCTTGCGACAACAGAAGCACACAAATTTCCTATAACAATTGTAAGCCGCTGCCAACACTTTGTATTTAAACAAGTGCCTCCGCTTGTTTTAGAAAAACACTTAAAACATGTGCTCACAAGCGAAGATTGGCAATACGAAGAAGAGGCGGTTTCCTTGCTTGTACGAAGAGCGTCAGGTTCTGTGCGCGATGCCATGTCACTACTTGGTCAAGCCCTTGTTTTAGCACAAAATCCGCTCACTTCTGAAACAACGCGTTCCATTCTAGGACTTGCTGGAAAAGATATTTTAGCACAAATTTTAGAAGCCATACACGAAAACAATAGCCTGCAAATAGCACATGCTGTTGACAACATGATGCAGCAAGGCATAGATATTGTATACTTTATGCGCGAACTTTCACAAATTTGGCGTTCCCTACATCTGATAAAAGAATATAAAGAACAAAGCTATGCTCTTTTGTCTCTTTCTCAAGATGAAATTAACCTTTACACAAAGTACGCGCAAATTTTTTCTCTAGCCTTCATACATAGCGCATGGCAAATCACTTTAGAAGCGCAAAGGCGCATCAGCCTTTCATTAGAACCAGCAGTTGCGCTTGAACTCTTTCTAATCAACCTTGCCTTGCTCCCAAAACTCTTGCCTCTTAATGAATTGCAAGCTGATATACAGCCTAAAAGAACTGAAGTAAAAGCAAATAACAATTCTTCAGTTTTACAAGAAGAAGAAAAAAAAAAGACTGAACCTGAAAACATAAGTCTTTATACAGAAATCAATACGAGCGAGGGCGCTATTTCAAAACCGCAAAAGGCGAATATCCTTACGCATGATGAAATAAGAAGAGAAGGCAAAGAAGAATCTAGCCCAAAAGATTTTCAAGAAGCTTTACAAGAAGTATCTCAAGAAGATTTTTTGCCCACAGCAGAGCCAAAAAAGCACGATAAAATTATTCCTATAGTTTCAGACGATTTAGATAGTGAAGTAAAAGAAATAACTATCACAAAAGACAGTCTTGAAGAAGAAAGGACTTCTACTTTTCATGAAAAACACAATATTCATGAAGAAAAAGTGAGTGAAAGCAATAAGTTTTTTATTATTGCAGAGCAAAATAATGCAGAACAAGTTACTGATATAGCACAAACTTCTATGCACGAAAATTTTGATTCAGAGCAAAAGCAAGAAGAGAAAGGCCTTTCTCTTGACTTTCTTGACTATCAAGCTTTTCTTGACTTTTTATCTCACAACACGCATACTGCCCATGATTCTACTGCATTGCTTAATAATTTAAAGGTAAGTGAAGGAAAATTTTCTTTTGATAAAGAAAAACAAAATCATACACTTCACCTCAAAGCGCCTTCTGCTATTTGTGCCAAGGATTTAAAATCTGCGCAAATGCATAAGCAGCTCACAAAGCATTTGCAGGATTTCAACAAAGACTTGGATTTAGCAAAGCTCAACATCGAAATTTCCACAAAGTTGCCGCCTAAAAATACGGCAGATCTTTTAGAAGAACTCGATAAAAAGGACTTTGTTCAAGAAGTAAAAAAAATATTTAATGCACATATCATACATTGTGAATCTCACAAAATAGATTGATATGCTCATAAAACAAGGAGTTAGATATGAAAAACATGAATGACATCGTACGCCAAGCACAAGTAATGCAAAACAAAATGGCAAAAATACAAAAAGAACTCGAAGCGAAAGTAGTAGAGACTTCTGCTGGCGGCGGTATGGTGAAAGTAGAAATGACATGCAAGCAAGAGCTCAAAAAAATCACCATCGACCCAAAAGTTCTTGAAAATCCTGATGTAGAAATGCTTGAAGACCTCATTCTTACTGCTGTAAATGAAGCTGTGAGAGTTGGAAATGAAATCAACGACAGAGAAATGAAGGCTATTTCTGGTGGGATTCATTTACCAGGAATGTTCTAATTTTATTTTTTTTGCCTTTGGCGACAAAAAAACCCGAATATGAGCGGGTAAGCAACATATGTTCTCTTCGTTCACAGGTATTCATATTGAAAGTAATTAAAAATCAAAATAATACGATTTTGATCACCCATACCAAAACTTTAGCTTAACTACTCATTAAATGCGGTTGAATAAAAAGTTTTTTTGTATGAAGGGGAGTTTGAGGGGTAAACCTTGCTTTTTTTGAAAAAAAGCAAGGTTTACCCCTCAAAAAATTTTCACAAACACTTAAAACAATTCTTCCTCAAGAACAGTGCAAATTGTATGGTATATAGGTAAATGTAATTCTTGAATATGTGGAGTGCTGTTTGAAGGCATGCGCAACTCTACATCAAGTAAGGCAGCCATTTCTCCGCCGCTTTTACCTGAAAGCCCTATTGTTTTGCAATTCATTGCTCTTGCTATGGCAAGCGCGTTATTGACATTTGCCGAATTTCCCGAAGTTGAAATACCCCACAAAACATCGTGCTCATTTGCAAGTACATAAAATTGTTGAGCAAAAACCATATCTGGTGCAACATCATTTGCAAAAGCTGTAGGAAGAGCTACGCCTGAAACAAGAGAATAGGCTTTAATACCTTCCTCAAGACTTGAAGTAAAGTATTGCGCTTTTTGCGGAAATTTTTCTTCAAGCACTTGCTTAAATTCTTCTTTTATAGGACGTTTCTTCATAAAGGATTTTACAAGCTCGCCCACAATATGCTCGGCATCGGCAGCTGAACCGCCATTACCGCACACAAATATTTGCCCATTTTTTTGAATGCAATTCTTTAATACATTAATTGTCTGTAAAAGTTCGCTTTCAATTTCTTTCAATACAGGATGACGAGCAAAGAGTTCTTCAATATAGCTCAAGGATTTTTCTTTCATATCTTTATCCGCAATTATTCGCAATCACATACAGTGAGGCGCGTAGGAGATTGAGAAGTTGGCATAACTTCAACTCTATTTATGTTTACATGACTAGGTAATGTCGCAACCCATCGAATACATTCAGCTATATCTTCTGCAAGCAATGGATTTTTCTTTGCATACACTTCACTGGATTTTTCGCTATCACCCTTAAAGCGCACTAAGGAAAATTCTGTTTCTGCAAGACCAGGTTCAATACAGGTCACGCGTACATTCGTTCCTGAAAGGTCAGCGCGTAAATTCAAGCTAAATTGCTTCACAAAAGCCTTTGTGCCTCCGTAAGCATTTCCGCCTGGATAAGGATAAGATCCAGCAATAGAGCCTATATTAATCACATGCCCCTTTCTTTTTTTCACCATATTTGGCAAAATTGCGCGAGTGACATAGGTTAAACCCTTGATATTAGTGTCAATCATCACGTCCCAATCGTCAAGGTTTACTTCGTGCGCTGCTTCTAAGCCAAGCGCAAGGCCAGCATTATTTACAAGTATATCTACATCTAAATGCGCTAAATGCTTGATAACTTCGTCGTTATTTCTCACATCAAAATGCAGAGGAACAAAGTTTTTAATTTCTTTTTCTAATTGTTCAAGTCTTTCCTTTCTCCTACCTGTGCCTATAACCTTATAACCTAGGTCACTGAAAATTTTTGCAGTTGCAAGTCCAAAGCCAGCTGTGACACCTGTAATTAAAATAGTTTGCATATCGCACTCCTTTTATAAAGTATAGTAAAAAGCAAAAAAAAAATAAAGTCAATTTTTCTCGTGCGTATATTAAGATCATTTAAAGCAAAAGCCTTTTCTTTATTCAAGAAAAGGCTTTTATTTATTCGTTTTCAAATCTCTCTTTGAGTTTCAAATAGAAATTTTTTAAACTCTTATCACCATTATTATCAAGAAATAGGCAATAAGGTAAGCTGTCTGTCAGCTTGTGTTTAATAACGCAAGGCGCGCATTTTCCATTATTAGCACAGGTTTTTTTAGGACAAGGGCAATCAGAATTGAATCCTTGCTTTAATAATTCTGCATCAAGCATTTTATCTTCCTTCTAAAATAATTTAGTTTTTAAATTGATTTTTTGTGTTGTTAGCATACTTTACAAGCAAAAGCATAACAGGCACTTCTACTAATACACCAACAATTGTCGCTAATGCAACTGGACTTTGTGGTGTAAAAATTGAAATAGCAACAGCAACAGATAGTTCAAAGAAGTTTGACGCACCAATCATACCGGCTGGTGCAGCGATATTATGGGGTAAATCTAAAGATCTGCAAGCTCTGTAAGCAATATAAAAAATAAAAACAGTTTGTATGATAAGAGGGATAGCAATCAATACTATATGCAGTGGATTATTTACAACAACATCGCCTTGAAAGGAGAAAATAAGTGTGAGGGTGAGGAGTAGGCCAATAATAGTAGTGTTCCCGAATTTTGGAATAAATACTTGTTCAAAAAACTCTTTTCCATGCTTCTTTGTCATGTAAGAACGTGTGAGTACACCTGCCAAAAGAGGAATAACCACAAAAAGAATAACAGAAAGAATAAGTGTTGGCCAAGGCACAGTTACGCCGCTCACACCTAATAAGAAAGCGACAATAGGAGTGAAAGCTACAAGAATAATAAGGTCATTACTAGCCACTTGAACTAAGGTATAGGCTGGATTGCCCTTTGTTAGATGTGACCAAACAAAAACCATAGCTGTACAAGGAGCAGCTCCAAGCAATACTGCGCCTGCAAGATAATCTTGCGCTAATTCTGCGGGGATGAATGCGCTAAATACATGATAAAAGAAGAAGTAAGCGATGCCAAACATAGTGAAAGGCTTTATGAGCCAATTCACAATCCAAGTTACATAAAGCCCTTTTGGATTTTTACCTACATTTTTAACACTTTCAAAATCAACCTTTAGCATCATAGGGTAAATCATAAGCCAAATAAGAATGGCTATAGGAATTGAAATTTCTGCGTATTCAAAATTATTTAAAAATTCTGGAATGCTAGGTAGGTAGAGAGAGATTAAAATCCCTGCTGCCATACACAGAAGTACCCATACTGTGAGATAGCGTTCAAAAAAACTGATGCCAGAAGCCTGCTTTTCCATTATATTTCCTTTATATTATACCATTTTTGTTTATTTTATTCTCTATTTCATAACACTTTTGTAATACAAATTGTGAAGGAATAAAGTCTTTAATTTCAGTTATCTGCTCTAAAATTTTCTTAGCATTTTCTATACCTTTTTCTGAAAGGGAATAAAAAGTCATCTTGCCAGATTTTCGTGAAACTACAATTTCAGAATCACAAAGAATTTTCATATGATGCGAAAGAGTGGGTTGCCCAATATTAACTTCTTCCAAAAGCTCACAGGCGCATCTTTCTCCATATTGCAATAAAGAGAGAAGGGTCAATCTGTTTGTATCACAAAAAGCTTTAAATATTCTCGCTATTTTTTCTTTTTCAGTCACTGCATGTCCTCCTTCTATGTGTCTCTATTGTTCCATGCAAAAAAGATATAAAACATATATTGATAATTGTCAATATATCGATATGTGTATTTAAAAAATAGTTATAGGATTAGACTACAGGTCGCTACGTTCCTCTGAGTGAACGAAATAGATATAATATTTTTTGTCACTCAAAGGAAAAGCAAAGCTTTGACGTAGGAGTCTAATCCTTTAAGAAACGAAAAATAAGCAAAATAAGATAACACACGCAGACGTAAACCTATATTTATCAGGCATCGAGATTTTGCAGCGAAGCTAAAAAAATTGAGATACAGCGTAAAAAATTTTGCAAATGAATTTTGT
>CAYJHE010000091.1:0-9712 GCA_964369675.1 uncultured Desulfovibrionaceae bacterium
CTAAAAATTTTTGCGCATTTTCATAAAACATCTTTGACTTACATTCTTCTGTTAAAGGCAAGTTTTGGTATTTAGAAACAGCTTTAGCAACTTCCATAAAAGGATTTGCACTTGAAAAAAGCACTTTATCAGTGATACATTCATTTGCAGCCCTTATATAGGCTTCGCTAAAGGGCTTTGCTTCACAAGTAGAAAAGTCCATATAGACATTACTGTGGCGCATAACAACACCAATAGCCTCACTTACAAAGGGATAGCCCCCATGACTCATAAGGATTTTTAATTCAGGAAAATCGCATGCAACTTTGTCTATTTGTAGCGGGTGTGAATGTTCAAGACTAACCCCCACCATCATAGGCGACAAGCCTGCTGTCATAATAACAGGCACATCATAGTCGCAACACATAGCGTATAATGGATAAAAACGCGCATCGCAAATAGCTGTTCTTGCCATAGCAGAATCAATCGAAGCTCCTCGCATACCATCTTTTTCTATTGCTTGCTTAAAAGCTCGAATAGATTCCATGCCCTTTCCTGGGTCAAAACCATAAAAAGGAATAAATATTTCAGGGGCTTTTTCTCTATATGCTAACAGATCTTTGTTTGTACTTGCAACATTGCAAGTAGATTCAATATCACGCCCTGCAACAACAGCCTTCACAATATTCAGTGATTGCAACTCTTTAATGCAATCTTCAATAGCCATGATTGGTCTTGAGCAAAAGTCAGTTTTCTTTATATATTCAGCATAGATAGGACTTTTAATAACAGAATCCATTGTTTCTTGGGTGCTTGGCCTATACCTAAAGTCGATTATTGACATATTTACCTCATTCCTACTTTTCTGCACTATAGACTGTTTTGCCGTCAACAATGGTACGCAATACTTTAATGTCTTTAATGGTTTCTGGGCTTACTGTAAGTGGATTTTGCTCTAAAATGACCATGTCTGCATATTTTCCTGCTGTCAAAGAACCTTTTATTTTTTCTTCAAAGTTCAAAAATGCCGCATGTATAGTGACTGCCTTTAAAGCTGAAAGTGCTGTTACGCCTTGCTCTCTGCCATAAAGCTTGCCTTTTTTGCTTGTGCGTGTCACAGCAGTGCACACTTGAATTAAAGGGTCTACAGGAGTAATTGGCGAATCAGTGTGTAAATTATACGCTAAATCAAGCTCATCAGCATCTAAGCAGGGGCAAAAACGCTTCACTCTGTCTTCACCTACATAAAATTCATGGATTTCACCCCAATAATATAAAGGACTCATAAAGAAGCAAGGATAAGCTCCTGCTGCTTTTAATCTTTGTAATTGCGAATACTTAGGATATTGACAATGGATAACAAGATGTCTTGCATCAGGACGTGGTGAAATGCGCTGTATATTTTCAAATGCCTGTGTGACTGTTTCAATGCCGCCAGTTCCGTTTGCGTGAATAGCAACTTGCCAGCCTGCTAAGTGCATAGGCAGTATTTTTTCAGTCAATTCTTCTACTGTCCATAAGTATTCACCTAAATAATCTGCGCCTTTTTCAGGGTCAACAAAGACATAGGGTTCTAAGAAATGTCCTGTATGCCCTCTTGGATCGCCGTCTGCCCAAAGTTTTGCTGCGCCTAAGGTTACGCGTCCATTACCTGCTAAGTCAGTTCCTGCAACAGGATTTGCATAAGGAGCAAGGCTTGACATATCTTTTGCGCGCACAAAAAGCACTGCGCGTATAGGCATAGTGCCGTCTTTTGAACCATCTATGATAATTTGCGTAGTTTTATAGCCAAGTTCCGCATCTTGAGGTGAAAATGGAGGCCCGCCTTGTGCTGTAGTGATGCCAAGTGAAGCATAGTGCTTGCTGTCTTCGCGTAAAGCCGCTGTCAACTCTTCAGCTGTATAATGAGGAATAAAAGCCCTCACAAGGCTTTGCGCTGGAATGCCTTCTAAAATTCCATTTGGTTCGCCCTGTTCATCATGCCCTATAATTCCGCCCGCAGGATTCTTTGTATCTTTAGTTATACCAGCAATTTCAAGGGCTTTACTGTTCACCATAGCTGAATGCCCTGTAATATGTCTAAAAAAGATTGGTACATCTTTTGAAACTTCGTCTAAAATTTCCTTTGTTGGATAGTATTGTTCGCCTTCATCCATCTGTTTTTCATCAAAACTATGCCCTATAAGCCACTCAGAAGGACGCTCTTCTTGCAATTTTTTACGAAGAGAATCTTGCAATGCCTTCATTGTAGGCACAGCACAATTAGCAGCATAAAGACGGTTTAATCCGCCTGTGCAAAAATGACTGTGACCATCAATAAAACCTGGTAGCATGGTCGCATTGTCCAAAGATTCCATATGTGCATCATTTCCCACAACAAGCAAAACTTCTTCCAGTGTGCCTGCGGCAACAATAGTACCGCCAAGAGTAGCAAGGGCTTCAACTGTAGGTTTTGCCTTATCCATGGTGATAATTGTTCCATTATGATAGACGATTTTTTCTTGATTTAGCATTTTTCCTCCAAATCTTATAGTACATGTGAATTTTTAATTTAACTTTGTATAGCAAAAGTTGTTCCATTATGAATGGATAAAATTTAAATCAATTATATCAAGATAAAACAAATGATATTTTAGATTTATTTTAAAGCTAAAAGACAAAACAGAAAATCTTTAGCTTTTTTTAATACACTGTTTGCAAATTTGCAAACACGCAAAAGTGCAAACTTGCAAACTGAAAACAGTAGTAATTTTCTTGTGCCTAATAAGAACATTTCCTACTAATATCTATAACTTACTGGTTAGTCTTTATTAAAGACTTAAAGCATATTTTTTGCAATAGAGCAAACATAAACAAATAAACTTATGAGAGGAGTATGTTTATGGTAGGAACCTTTTATCCTTATTTAGTTGCCTTGGGTTACACTTCTATCTTTATCTTGATAGGCGTTTATTTAAGAGCTAAGATACCACTTTTCCAAAAACTACTTATGCCAAGTAGTATTATAGCAGGTATCTTAGGTTTTATTTGCATCAACCTAGACTTATTGATTATTCCAACTCCAACTGGCTGGGAAACTTTGCAACCAAGCGCATTTGGTACTATCGTTTTCCATCTATTTGCTCTAAGCTTTGTTGCTATAGGTCTTTTCGACAGCAGCAAGAAAGAAGGCTCAGCAGATCATGCAAAAACTGTATGGCGCGGGAGCTTTTGGATTTCAATGGTATTTGTTATGGTGTATTCCTTGCAATCGCTCTTTGGTTTTTCTGTCTTCTCTTTATGGAAAAACCTCACAGGTTCTGGTGCCGACAATATCATAGGCTATTTATTTGGTACAGGTTTTTCGCAAGGTCCTGGGCAAACCATTTCTTACGGTACAATTTGGCAAACAGCACCTTACAGCATACAAAATGCTGTAAATATAGGTCTTACATTCTCAGCTCTTGGTTTTTTTGCTGCAACTATATTAGGTATTCCGCTTGCGCGTTACGGTCTTCGCAAAGGCTGGGGTACAGTAAATTCACACACTGAATTACCTGAAGAATTTATCACAGGTATTATGAAAAATAAGAGTCACCCTTGCGCTCAAGCTGTGACCCATTCAGCAAATATCGATTCATTTGCCTATCATTTAGCAATGATTTTCGCTATTTATTTACTATCTTATTTCTTTGCTATCTTCTGGCTCAGAACAATGCCGCCTGTTATCGCACCTATAGGTATTGGCTTTATCTTCTTCTGGGGCTGGATTATTTCTAAGCTTATTCGTACATTTACAGCAAAAACAAAGCTCAATGCCTTCTTCAATGGCGCAACTATTCGCCGTCTGACAGGTGTTTGCGTTGACTTTATGACTGCAACTGTATTTATGAGCATACAGTTTAGAGCTATCCAAGACATGCTTATTCCTATAGCTATTGTTGTTGTTGTTGGCAGTCTCTGTACTGTGGGGATTATTCTTTGGCTTGGTCGCCGTTGTCCTGAACTTGGCTTTGAAAGAGCACTTTATGCAATTGGTATGTGCACAGGAACAACTGCAACAGGCTTAGTATTGATTCGTGTTGTTGACCCTGAATTTGAATCAAGTGTAGCCGAAGAAGCTGGTCTTAGCACATGGATTTACCTTACAGCAGCAACGCCTATTCTCTATCTTGGCTTGCCATTTGCAGCTATTGAAGGTTATCCGACAGTATGGATTTTTGTTGCATCAGCAATTATTCCACTTGTTATACTCAAAGTATTTGGTTTTATCAAAAAACCTAGCTTCTAAATTCGCTCTTTATAATCCCGAATTTAGAAATATATTATAGCTAACATATACCAAAACAACAAAGAATTAAGTCTTCTTTGTTGTTTTGGTATTTAAAGCACTTTTAAAATAGACAAGACCTAAGCACACGAAGGAATTTGCAAAATTGCAAACAAAATAAGTAAGTGACAGAAGCTTCTTTTGCAGAAATAAAAAGACATGCAGGCAAAAAGTATAAATACTTATATTTATTTTTCTTTTTAGCTTGGCATGCTATTTGCTATACACTAAAAATAGTAACATTCTCATTTTTTACTCTCGCTGCATAGAGGAGGTCAATCATGGCACAATGCGCAACCTGTTTTACAGAACAAGAACAATTAATAGAAAATAGATTTCAAGGTAAGATAAACGAATACGAAGCTAAACACCCGCGTTTATATAAATTAGTAGAAGTATTTGACGGCAAAAAGCCTTTTATTGATGTAGAAAGAGCACTTTATTTCACGCAATCAATGAAGGAAACAGAAGGCGAATTACTTGCTTTACGCTGGGCAAAGGCTATGTACAATATAGCAAAAAATATGACTGTCTATATAGACGACCACCAGCTTCTTGTTGGGCGTTGTGGTAAGCAAGGTTCGCGTTATGGCATTCTCTATCCAGAACTTGACGGCGACTATCAAGCAGAAGCCCTTAAAGAACTACCTGGGCATGCTTCTTCTCCTTTTGAAGTAAGTGTTGAAGATGCTAAAATTGTTGAAGAAGTTATCACTCCATACTGGAAGAATAAAACCTTTCACATCGATTTAAATAAGCGTATACCCAAAGATTCTCACCGCTTAGCTTACGGCGATGAAGGCGGCTATCAGTCGCGCTACATATGCTGTGAAACAGCTTCAAACCGCTCTTCTTTGCAGTGGTGTATGGACTGGGAAAGGCTCTTAAAACTCGGAATGAAGGGAATCAAGGAAGAAGCACTTGCAAAACTGCAAACACTTGACCCTGACAATCCAATAGATGAATGCGAAAAGAAACCTTATTTAGAAGCAATCACAACTATTTGCGATGCTCTTGTTCTTTGGTCTCACCGTCACGCAGAACTTGCAAGACAAAAAGCAGAAGAAGAAAAAGACGAAGTTCGTAAGGCTGAATTACTTAAAATAGCTGAAATATGTGAATATGTTCCTGAAAATCCACCGCGCACTTTTTATGAAGCCTTGCAATCACACTGGATAACCCAAGCCTTTGCACGCTTAGAACAAAAAATAAGCGCAAACCCGACTAATGGGCGTATGGACCAATTCTTTTGGCCTTTCTATGAAAAAGACCTCAAAGACGGTATTATCACAGAAGAAAAAGCAATAGAACTTTTCCAGTGTATGTGGGCAAACATGGCTCAATGCCTTGACCTTGCAATCACACCTTATAATAAAGCCACTCACGAAGGCTATTCGCACTGGGAAGCTGTGACTGTTGGCGGTCAAACTCGCGATGGTAAGGACGCAACTAACGAACTTTCTTACATTATTATGCGCTCTAAGCGCGAATGTCCCTTGCACTATCCTGATCTTGCGGCTCGTGTGCACAGCCGTTCGCCTGAACGCTTCCTCACTGCTATTGCAGAAATGATTAAGCAAGGTTGCGGTTTTCCAAAGCTTTTGAATGATGATGAAATTATTCCTTTGCATTTAGCTAAGGGCGCGCCTCTTGAAGATATTTACGACTATGCCGCTTCAGGTTGCGCTGAAATCCGCATGCCAA
Organism: uncultured Desulfovibrionaceae bacterium; assembly: GCA_964369675.1. Lineage (GTDB taxonomy): Bacteria > Desulfobacterota > Desulfovibrionia > Desulfovibrionales > Desulfovibrionaceae > CAYJAZ01. The sequence continues at coordinate 5,993 of CAYJHE010000091.1, forward strand.
GAGTTGACACTTATACCAGCGGTCATGCGCAAATAAACTTTGCCGCTTGTATTGAACTTGTTTTATACAATGGACGAATGAAAAAATACGGCGAAGAACTTCTCACTGTAGAAACAGGCGATGTGACAAAGTTCACTTCATGGGAAGAGTTTTGGAATGCCTATAAGATTCAGCAAAACCATTTAGTACGCCACGCCTTTATTCAGCAATACCACATTATTAGAGCGCGTGCAGACCATTTTGCCGCACCACTTGCAGACGCACTTCATGTGCTTGCAATGAAAGAATGTGTAGACCTTCATCAAAATCACCGCTATGAGGGCGGAATAGACCTAGGTTATTTTGAATGCATAGGCTACAGTACAGCTATAGATTCCTTAGCAGCAGTGAAGAAAATCGTCTTTGAAGAAAAGAGAATTTCTATGCAAGAATTGCTTGACGCGCTTGCCTGTGATTTCGAAGGCAAGGAAGATATTTGCCAAATGCTTCGTCATGCACCTGCTTTTGGTAATAACGACCCTTATGCAGATGAAATAGGACGTGACATAGACTTTTTAGCGCAAGACTATAGCAGAAAGTATGCAAAAAACCTTGGAATCAAATGTGATTTCCGTATGGTGCCTTTCACTTCGCATGTGCCTTATGGACGTGTTGTTTCCGCCACACCAAACGGCAGAAAGTCAGGCACTCCGCTTTCAGACGGCTCGTCTGCTTCACACGGTGCAGACCTCAAAGGCCCTACTGCTATCTTGCTTTCAAACTACCACACAAAGAATCGCCACATGCATCAGCACGCGGCAAGATTACTCAATATCAAGTTCACTCCAAAATGTCTTGAAGGAAAACAAGGCACGCAAAAGCTTTTAGGCTTGATACGTTCCTTTATTGACCTTCGTTTATGGCATGTGCAATTCAATGTCATCAATAAAGACACCTTGGTCAAAGCGCAAGAAGACCCTAACAAATATAAAGGTCTTATTGTCCGTATTGCTGGCTATAGTGCTTACTTTACCGAGCTTTCAAAGGATTTACAAAACGACCTTATTGAAAGAACACAACACGAAAGTGTTTAATTACGCTCCCATAAGTAAATCTTAGCTCTTTAGAGCAAATATGCTCAAGCAACTAAGGTTTACATATTTATGAAAAAGATATATTTTCTATTTCACCCGTTTTTTGAAATATAAGTATATCTTTTTCATAAAATATCTTTAAAATTTATCAACAAAAAGAGATTGTTATGGCAAATTCAGACGGCATTATCTTCAATATGCAGGCCTATTCAGTGCATGACGGTCCTGGCATACGCACACTTGTTTTTCTCAAAGGTTGTCCGCTTACTTGCGCGTGGTGCTGCAATCCTGAATCTCAATCCACTAAACTAGAACTGGGCTATAACAAGTCTAAGTGTTTATTTTGCGCTCGCTGTATAAATGTTTGTCTAAGCAAGGCTTTAGACATCACAAAAGAAGGCATTGTTATTGATAGAAAGAAATGCGTTCAATGTAATGCCTGCGCAACTATTTGCCCAAGCAAGGCTATTGTCATGTACGGAAATAGAATGACTGCAAGCGAAGTGCTTGATAAAGTTGAAGAAGATTCAGCTTTCTACGCGCGTTCTGGTGGTGGCATGACCTTGAGCGGCGGCGAAGTTTTTTCCCAATTTGAATTTTTGATTGCCATACTTGAAGAAGCAAATAAAAGAGCTATACATGCTGCTATTGAAACATGCGGCTTTGTGAAAGAGGAAAAATTATTAAAAGCAGCTGAATTATTAGACTATCTTCTTTTTGACATCAAACACATAGATAATGAAAAACACAAAGAAGGCACTGGGCAAGAATGCACTCTTATTATGAATAATATCAGAAAAGTGCGTGAAAAATTCCCTGCTCTTCCTGTGCATATACGCACACCTGTTATTCCAGACTTCAACGACTCTCTTGAAGTTATTGAAGAAATTGCAAAGTTTGCAAAAGAAATAGGCGCAAAACACTTTGAACTGCTTGCCTATCACAAGATGGGAGAACAGAAATATACTTTTCTAAACAAGAAATATCGCATGCCCGACAAAAAACTTGACCTAGATCACTTTGAAAAACTGAAAAAAATAGCAGAAAATTATTTTCCTGAAAATGCAACTGTTGAACTTGATGATGCAGCTATAGTCTATTGATTTTGAATTAATCTTGAACAAGTTAATACCATAGTTACAAGGCGAGCAATGCTCGCCTTTACAGTTTAATAATATAATCCATTATAATAACAATAAATTAATTTATTTTCTCTATTTTATGTTGACCTTTCTTATATTAGACCCTATCTTGTCATTAAGAATTGAAAAATATATTTGACTCTTAGCATGGTCACAAAAGGAAATACAATGAAAACACTTGTAAAAAATGAAGAAAATAATATATGCCTTATTTCTGCTTCTGCCTCTAAGGAAGAAGTAAATCTAGTATTTGATGAGCTTACAAAGGCAACACTCGAAGCAAAAGACATAAAGCAAAGCTTTAGCGAGCAAGTGCAAAATCATTTTATTGAAAAAGCAAATACTATTGCTATTACAGAATTTGCTGTTCAGCCTGTGGGGAAATTAACTTTTGAAGGTCAAGCTCCGCAAAGAGATGCAGACTTTAATTTCACGCTCACAACAGAAGTTTTGCCTAAAATTTCCCTTCCAAAAGATATTGAAAAAATCACAGTTGACGTGAAAGAAGCACCCTTTGACCCTGAAGTATATCAACAATATATCTTACGTTTACAAAGAACAAAAGGCAAGGGCACGGAAGTAACTGAAAAACGCCTTCCAAAAGATAATGATGTTGTTTTTATTGAGATTTCTGCAAGCTATCAAAATGAACCTATTCTTGGAATGGAAAAGCAAAAACTCATCATAACCCTTACCCCGCAGTTCCAGTCAAATAAAGAATTTGCAGACATTGCAAGAACGCTTCATGTAGGCGAAACAGCTAAGAGCACAATGCACTTACCAAAAGCCTTTTCAAGCCCCCTTTTACACGATAAGGAAGTTGATGTCACTGTATTTCTTGCAAAAATAATTGAAGAAGAACTACCTACTGTTGATGAAGAATTTGCAAAGTCTTTAGGCTTCAAGCACTTGAAAGATATGCAAGTTTTTGTTACCAGAGAAATTTTCAACCGTGCTATTGTCGCTTGTCACATCGAAGCAGAGGAAAAACTTCTCTCAAGTATGATTGACGCTTTAGATTTTCCTGTATCAAAGGCTTTGTTTGAAGTGCACAAAAAAGAATATTTATTACAAGCGCAATATTTTTATAAAAAGCTTGGCTTAGAAGACAAAGATGTTCAGGAAAAAATCGAAAAATCTATGCCAGAATGCGAATCAAGAGCAAGCCTTATGGCAAAAAGGCAAGCCTTTCTTATGGCCTTTGGCTACAGCCGCAAGATTGCCATTTCTGATGCGGAAATAGATAAAGAAATAGAAAAGATAGCGCAAGCAAGTAAGCAAAAAGTTGAAGTATTAAAGGAACATATATTTACTACAAGCGCAATTTATGAATTGCAAGACTCTATCTTAGCCCAAAAAGCCTTGCGTTTACTTTATTCATCAGTAAAGAAGACTATCATACCCGCTGACAAGGTTCAATAAAACTTTATCACAGCATATTTGGGTGACTTTTCTTTTGCCTTCGGCGACCAAGAGGATTATCCTCACGGACTACCGCCCTTTGG
>CAYJHE010000092.1:0-3636 GCA_964369675.1 uncultured Desulfovibrionaceae bacterium
TCATAGTATGGCTTTTCCCTGTCTTCTTTTTCTATAGCTCGCGTATTCTAGCTACATTTCTAGCTGTTTTTCAAACTATTAACAAGAGATGTTAGTTGATGTGCCTGTTCAGCTAAGGAAGCAACAGCTTGACTTGCTTCATTCATCGCTGAAACAGTGCTGTTTGCAATATCTGAAACAGCAGTTATTGATTGAGCAACTTCAGTTGAGGTTGCTGATTGTTCTTCACTTGCGGTTGCGATTGTGCGAATGCCATCGGCACTTTGTTGCGCCATTTCCAAAATAATTTTTAGGGCATCACCGCTTTGTATGGTGAGTTCTGTTGCTTCTTCAATAAGTTGAACAGAGGTATCTACTTGCGAGACATTTACTTCTGTACTTTTTTGAATAGCAGCAACAACATTTGCAACATCGGTTGTTGAAGAAATGGTTTTTTCTGCAAGCTTACGCACTTCATCGGCAACAACAGCAAAGCCACGCCCTGCTTCACCAGCTCTTGCTGCTTCTATCGCGGCATTGAGAGCAAGGAGGTTTGTTTGATCAGCAATATCTGTGATAACACCCATGACAGCACTAATAGATTGCGTGTGTCCTGCAAGTTCATTCATATTTTGACGAAGCATAAGAGATTCTCTTTTCACTTCGTTCATAGATTCTTGACATTTTTGTGTGATAGTTGCGCCGTCAGTGGCTTTTATCTGCGTGTTACCAGCAAGCTCTGCACTTGTGCTTGAATTTCTTGCAACATCAAGAACTGTTTCGTTCATCTGATCCATAGCAGAAGCTGTTTCTGTCATGCGGTGCGATTGCTCCTTGGCATTTGTTGTAGAACGCTCTATTTGAGCAGAAAGCTCTTCTGAGGCAGAGGCTATATTGTTCACAATATCTTCTAATTGCACAACGGCTTCAAGTATGCTTTGACGCTTTTCTTCTGCTTCATGTGCAGATTTTTCTGCTTCTTTGCTTGCAATTGCTGCACTATCAGCTGCAACTTGTGCTTCCTTACTTTTTTCTTCTGAAGCAAAAACCATTTTTGATAGGTTTTGTATCATTGTATTGAGCGCTTTCGCTAAGGTTGAAATTTCATCTTCTCTTTTAATGGCATCACGAAGTTCTTCTTCTTGAGCATTTGTGAGCGTGAGGTTACCCTCAGCCACATAGCTTGCAATATCAGCACTCTTTGAAACAGCAACAACAGCTTTTTTAATAACAATATATATAACACCCGCAACAATGAGCAAGATAATAAAGCCTGCAAATGAAAGATATAAAGCTATTTGATTTGATGTGATATAGAAGTCACTTTCATCAGTTTCAATGCCAAAAATCCATTTTGTTAAAGGTAGTTCTGCAAAATGAACATGCTTTGGAACTCCTTCATATTCATAGTCCATCACACCAGTTTTTTCAGCAAGCATTATGCGTGCATATTCTGCATCAGAGCTGTCCTGCCCTATAAGTTCAGGAAAAGCTCTTTCCATGAGCATAAGGCCTTCGTTATCTATCAAGAAGGGGTTTGATGTTGGCATAAGAGTGATGTTCTTGATGGTTGCTTCTGAAACACTAGAAAGGTCTACAATAAGCAATAGCACAGCATCAACAGCATCGTCCGAAGCATCGTCTGTGATACCTGATGCAACCATAGCACTCATTCTTCCTGTTGCACGCGATTGCATAGGGTCAACAACAATACTTCCGCCTTTAAGTGCATCTTTAAAACTAGGATAGGTGCTTAAATCCATGCCAAGTCTTTCAGGATTAGAATGTGCAATAGATTTTCCGTCTAAACCAATCACAAGTGCAGTAGTAACGTCAGGGAAATCTTCAACAATTTCACCTAAAACTGCATTTGCACTTTCTTGAGCATTTAAAAACTCAGTCGAAGAGTGGGCTGCACTTCCATAAGCTTTTGCTAGTTCAGCTACAAGCTCGATGTCATTATCACCATCTGTCATGTCAGTAAGTCGCACAACAGTTTCTATAATGTTATCTATTTCAGAGGCCTGCTTTTTTGCAAACTCAAGCAATTGCACATCAGTTGTAGCATAAAGCCCTCTTGAAGAAAGCGTGCTTGCTATTATAGTTAAGGCAAGAATACCAAGAAGAATAGGAATAATTGTAAAAACTAATACTTTACCAAGTAGCTTTAATCTCATATGTGCTCCAATACTATAGTTTGTGTTAATTTTTTTATCGAACTTTTCAAAAAAAACTTTAGCAAATCTAAGAGTTTTTTTATTTAAAAAGATATTATTTGTTTTACTTTTTTTAAAATTTCTAAAGAAAAAAGAATGTTTTTTTTCAAAAAATAAAACTTGTACTTAACTGTCTTCTATTGTAAAAATAAGAAAATTTACAAAAGTCGAAAGGCTTTTCGAGGATATAAATGGATACATTAATAATAGAACAGTCACCTAATCTCAAAGGTAAAATTCGTATAAGTGGAGCAAAAAATGCCGCTTTACCTATTCTTTTTGCTAGTCTACTTTTTGATAAGAAAGTGATTTTGAATGAAGTGCCTGAACTCCGTGATATATATACCACATTAAAACTATTAGAAATATTAGGCTGTAAAAACTCTTTTGAGCAAAATAGTGTTATCATCGAGCCTTGCGCCATTCAAAGTGTTGCTCCCTATGAACTTGTGAAGACTATGCGTGCTTCTGTTTTGTGTTTAGGACCTTTATTAGCGCGTAACGGCTATGCCGAAGTGGCTATGCCGGGTGGTTGTGCTATTGGTTCTAGGCCTGTGGATTTACACTTGTCAGCTATGCGCAAAATGGGTGCAGAATTTGAACTTACTGATGGTTATATTATAGGTAAGGCAGACAAGCTTCACGGCGCGCACATTTATTTTGACTTTCCAACTGTAGGCGGAACTGAAAATGTTATGATGGCAGCTGTTTTTGCTGAGGGAATAACAACACTTGAAAATTGCGCTAGAGAGCCTGAAATTGTTGACCTTGCGAACTTCCTCAATAAAGCAGGTGCAAAAATAGAAGGCGCAGGTTCTTCTGTTATCACTATTACAGGTGTGACTTCTTTGAATGAAGTAGAATATTCTATCATGCCTGACCGCATCGAAGCAGGCACTTTCCTTATTGCTGCAGGTATGGTAGACGGTGATCTTTATTTAGAAAATTGCCCTCTTTCAGACATGGAAGCAACTGTAGAAAAACTTGCTGCAATGGGTTTAGAAATAAGTGAAGAAAATGGTCTTGTGCGCTCAAGAAAGAAAGATATTATTAAAGGTGTTGATATTTCAACACGCCCACATCCAGGCTTTCCTACAGATATGCAAGCGCAGTTCATGGCATTAATGAGTATTGCAGAAGGCTCGTCTTTAGTGGAAGAAACAATTTTTGAAAACCGATTCATGCATGTTTCAGAACTTGCGCGTATGGGGGCGGATATTAAGATAACAGCTTCTTCTGCACTTGTTCGCGGTGTGAATGAATTACGCGCAGCCCCTGTTATGGCTTCTGACTTACGCGGAGCAGCGGCTCTCGTGCTTGCTGCACTCGCGGCAAAAGGCAAGACAGTGATTGACAGAATTTATCATCTTGACCGTGGTTATGAGCGTATGGAAAATAAGTTGAATGCCATAGGTGCAAAGATTATACGCGGAAAGGAATA
>CAYJHE010000092.1:3736-9304 GCA_964369675.1 uncultured Desulfovibrionaceae bacterium
GTATGGAAAATAAGTTGAATGCCATAGGTGCAAAGATTATACGCGGAAAGGAATAGGACTCCATGTCTATAGTAATAGGAACAGCAGGGCATATTGACCACGGCAAAACTTCATTAGTCAAAGCACTCACAGGTGTTGACTGCGACAGACTTGAGGAAGAAAAGAAGCGTGGCATCACCATAGAGCTTGGCTTTGCTGCGCTTGAGCTTGATGATGTTTTAGTCGGTATTGTTGATGTTCCTGGGCATGAAAAATTTGTAAAAAATATGGTTGCAGGCGCATCTGGTATTGATGCAGTTATGCTTGTCATTGCAGCAGACGAAGGCGTTATGCCGCAGACAAGAGAGCATGTTGAAATTTGCACACTTCTTGGCATAAAGCATGGTTTAATTGCCTTAACAAAAATAGATGCAGTAGACGAAGAAATGCTTGAACTTGCTAAGGAAGACGTGATGGATTTCTTACAAGGTTCTTGCCTTGAAAATGCGCCTATCTTTGCTGTTTCCTCTATAGAAGGTCTAGGTCTTCAAGAATTAAAAGAGCATATACTCAAATTAAATAAAGAGCTTACAAAAGAAAATCAAAGCGATCTTTTCCGTCTGCCTGTGGATAGAGTTTTCACAATGAAGGGGCACGGCACTGTTGTGACGGGCACAAGCATTGCTGGAAAGGCTTTGCTTAATGATGAATTGTCTGTCTATCCAAAGAATGAAGTGCAAACGCGCATTAGGGCTATACAATCGCATGGGCAAGCAAAAGAAGAAATAGAGCCAGGCAAGCGCATTTCTATGAATTTAGCAAATTGCTCTCTTGAAGATATAGAAAGAGGAGACGTGCTTGCAAAGCCAAATTCACTTTTTGCCTGTGAAAAATGGCTTGTGAAGTTGCATTGCTTAAAATCTGCTCCAAAGGGTATTTCCCACAGAAAAGAAGTGCACTTCCACCACGGCTCAAAGGAAGTATTAGCAAAGGTATACTTACTTGACAGACAAGTTCTCGAACAAGGGGATTCTTGCCTTGCAGAAATCCATTATGTCTTAGCCCCTTCCTCTATGAGTACGAATAAGAAGCAGCTTGTAGGCGTGTTCAACGACCATTGCGTACTGCGCTCTTCTTCCCCTTTGTGTACTGTTGCAGGGGCAAGTGTACTCTTACCTTTAGAATATTCTTTAAGAAAAAAAGACTTTACTCCTGAATTAAAGGAAAAGTTACTCAACTTAGAAAACTATTATCACAATGACCCGCAAAAGCTCGTCTATACGCAAATAGAGATTGCAACTAGGCTTGGCAGAAATTTTAGTGAACTACTTGTGCTTACTTCCCTTCATTCCAAACAATTAGAAAAATACTTATCCGCTCTTTTGTCAAAAGGAGATATTCTTTGTTATAACAAAGAGTTGAAGTCTTATATAAGCAAAGAAGCCTACACAGAATTAGAAAATAAATTTACTTCATTACTTGAAAATTTCCATAAAAAAGAGCCTTTAAAGCACGGCATGCTTAAAAACATGCTTCTTTCCTCTAAAGAAATTCAATTGGATTCATTAATAGAAGAGCAAAAACTTGCCTTCTTTGTTTTAGAACGCTTGCAAAAATCAGGAAAAATTTCTTTTACTAATGAAGTATACCACTTACCGAATTTTAAAGTCAGCCTAGCGCAAGATGAAGCCAAGCTTGAAAAAACCCTCCTTGATATTTTGAAGAAAAATGCGCTCACTCCGCCAAATATGAAAGATACACTAGAAGAGTTAAAAATAAGCCCAAAAGAAGCACAGCCTATTTTAAAAATACTGCTTGAAAAGAAAAGTATTGTGAAATTAAACGAAAATATTTATTATGATGCAGATGTTATTCGTGATTTAGAGCTCAAAACACGTCAATACTTTGAAAATAATGAAGATTTAGACCCTGCGGCCTTCAAAGTTCTTACTAATGGGCTTTCACGAAAATATTCTATTGCTATACTTGAGTATTTCGACAAAGAAAAACTCACAATGCGTGTAGGCGAAGTAAGGAAATTAAGAAAGCAGATAGTATAGTACTATATTGTCTCTATGAATGCGCTTTAACAAGCAAGCGGAATACGATTTTGACGAGGTAGCACATGTTCGACCATGTATTGAAAGAAAAATTAAAGAATTGTAAGACAATAGCCATTGTCGGTGCTAAAGACAAGGAAGGTCAGCCTGTTGACAGAGTGGGAAAATACATGATGTCACGCGGCTTTAAAGTCTACCCTATTCATCCTGTGCGTAAAAATGTATGGGGTCTTGAAACCTTTAAAACTATTCCTGAATTGGCTCTTCACTTACAAGAAAAAAATGAAGAGCTTGATATTATTTGTCTTTTCAGGGCTTCTGAATATTGCTATGAACACGCAGTTGAGACAATTGAAGCGGGATTAAAGCCAAAAATATTTTGGCTTCAAGAGGGCATAAAGTCCGAAGAAGCTGGCAAATATATGTATGAACACAAGATTGCTTATGTGGAAGATTTATGCGTGAAAATTGAATACGACAGATTTTTCCCCAAAGAATTTAATTGCACTATGTGCGGTATTTGTTGCACGGGGAAAAACGGCATTGTTGTTGATGAAAGTATAGATTTACCAAGATTGCTTGAGCATTTTTCTTGTTCAATAGAAGAATTAGATTCAAAATACACCCTTATATATAATGATAAAAGGGTGCTTAGAAGTGCAGAAGTTGACGAAAAAGAAGTCTGCCTCTTCTATTCAAAAGAAAAATCTTGCACTATACACACTGCCAGACCTGATATTTGCAGAGCATGGCCTTATTTTAGAGGAAATATGCTTGACGAACTAAGCCTTGATATGGCAAAAAGCGATTGCGAAGGTATTCAAGTGCAAGCAAGGCATGAAAATTTTCAAAAAGAAGGTTTTGCCTATCTTGAAGAACACGCTCTTTTAAAAGATAGTGACGATAAAAGCTGTGCAAATGCGCTCAAATATAGTAAGGAAGAAATTTCTTTATTGTCTAACATTAAGTTATAAATAAATGATTGTTGTTTGGAAAAAGTATGAAAAGACTCACAAAAGAACATTTTAAAATTTTACAAGTAGATGTAAAAGCAAACTTAGATGAAGTGAAAAAAGCCTATAGAAAGAGGGCTTTTGAACTACATCCTGATTTAAATCCAAACAATGCAAACGCGCAAGCAGATTTTCAAAAACTTAACGAAGCCTATATCTTGATGATTGAATACTTCAATCAAGAAAAAGACGAAAAAGCAAAAGCAAGCGCAAAATATCAAGAACAAAGCAAACAAGCAAACCAAAATAGCCAAAGTAGCTCAAATGCAGGCGCAAGCAGTGGGCAAAAAACAGAAGAGAAGAAGACTACTTCTGCATCTTCTACTTCCTCTAGTTCTTCTTCAACTTCTTCTAAAACGCAAGAGACAAAGACAGAACAAAAGCAAGAACATCAAAAAGCAGAAACACACAAGCGCACTTATGCAAAATCGTCAGCAAGTTCTACTACAGACGATGCTAGAAAAAAAGCGCAATCCGCCTATGCAAAAGAAGGAGCGAAAGCCCAATCTAAGGTTTATAGCGAGCAAGCAAAAGCAAGTGCGCAAAGTAAACAAGAACAACACACAAACGCGCCTACACAAGAAGAGGTCATGCGTGATATTCTAAACGACCCCTTTGCGCGCAGAGTGTATGAAGATATATATTCTTCCTTGAATACAGACGAAAATCAGCAACAAAAATCAGCAAAGAAAGATTCTAAAGCAGATAATAAGTCTGACAGTAAAAAAGTTAATGTAGACTGGAGTGCAAATGTTTCTGATGCAACAAATGGCATGAAAGGCTATATGAAGTCATGGTTTAAAAAGCAGATTGACGACACCTTAGAATTTCGTTTCCCTATTGCTTCGCTCTACCCCGGTTCAAGAATACGCTTACAAATTGGGCAAGGCTTTTCCAAAGAAACCAAGACCGTTGACATCACCTTACCAAGAGATTTTGTTATAGGAAAACCTGTCAGACTTGCAGGACTTGGAAAAAAAGTTGGCAAATGGCAAGGAGATTTATTTATTGTCCTACTGCCAACATTGCCAAAATAAAAGGCTTGCAGTTAAGCTGTTGGCAAGTCTTTAAAAATTTAAAGGAAAAGCATTGCTTTCCCTTTTTTAATAAGCTGGCGAGCACTGCTCGCCCCTACGGAAGAAAAAATTCTCTGTCTTTCGTAAGGGAAAGCATTGCTTTCCTCAGGCTGTTGACAAAGTCGGCAGCCTCGAAAAACAGGAATAGCCAACATTTAATTTTGGCGTTAAATGACTGTTTTTCGTGCCTTTCTGCCAAGTTTGCTTTGCAAACTTAGGCGGCACAAAGTGCAAATTTGGAAAATTGGCACTTTGTCATCAAACTTGGAAAAGCATTGCTTTCCCTTTTCTTTATTTCTTCTTTACTTCTTCTTTCTTGTCGGCAGACTTTTCTTCTTTAGTCTCGGTAGGTTTTTCCCTCACAGCTGGGTCAGGGAGTGTTACATCAGGAAGAGGAGGGAAGACAGTATTTTTTGCATTAAGCGCGTCAATAACATCTTGTGTTATGTCGTTTTTTGCATCGTATGAAAGCACAGTTTCACTTGCAAAGACAAGAGGAATTTTCTTAGCTGTACGTACTTCTGTAATAGTTTCGTCTAAGGTTTTTTCAATAAGTTCAACAACAGCGTGCTGGTCAGCATCTAATAAAGCTTGTAAATTTTGCAAGCCGCCTTGTAGTTCAACTTGCATACGCAAAGTCTTTTCTTCAACACTTTCCTCTAAGGCATTAATTTTTGCTTCTAATGCATAAAGAGACTCTTCTGCCTTTGATTGTAATTGCTGTATTCTTTCAAAACCTGTTTTTCCAAGTGTGCTATCAACAAAGATTTTTGTTCTGTCAACAACGGCAAAATCCAAGATTTCTTCTTGTGGTTTTTCTGACTTTTGCAAATCACAGCCTAATGTGAGAAATAAAGGTGTGCACATAAGAACAAGCAAGCCAATATATTTTTTCATAATTTTTTACTCCCTAATAAGATAGTCAGACACTACACTTCTTTTATTTAGATTGCAAGCCGTTATTTTTGTGTGATAAATTAATTGACGAAATGCCTGACAAGGATTCACTTGTAATATAAAGTTTTTTTTATTGCCGCTCCTAATTATTGCTCAATTTTTGGCAAAATGTATAATTTTGGGCATAAATTGACAAAAATTAAAACAAACTGTTCACTCAAACAGCTTTATTAGACTGATTTTATTAGCACTTTATAAATTGGCATGCTTAATGCAATTTCTGAGAACAGTTTTACCAATTGTGGTATGAATTTTTAGAGTAAAATATTTCTGAGGAGATAAGAAATGGCACAAATCGATTTCGTTGTACACGAACAAGGTGACGGTGTTGGTGTTATCGTAGTTGAAGGCATCAAAGCAGGCCAAGACATCAATGGCTGGATTATGCACGAAAATCTTGATATTAATTTTAAGACACTTAATGATATTCCTATCGGCCACAAGGTTGCGTTAAAGGACTTTGCTGAAGGCGATACTGTTTTC
>CAYJHE010000093.1:0-9285 GCA_964369675.1 uncultured Desulfovibrionaceae bacterium
TGTCAGAAGCATTTGTAGGCAAATCCGCTCTGACAGCCTTTATTTCATCAGGGTCATTCATGGCAGTGAGCTCGCTTGAGGGGCGAATATAAAGATACTCTTCGCCTTCTAGCAGAATGTGGACATCTGTCATGCGAACATGGCTTTCATAAGGCGCATTTTCCAAAGGATGTGTGGTGCTTATTGAAATAATTGCTTTTGCATCATGTGATAATGGGTATTCTCCATTTTCAGGATGTTTTTCAAGTAACGATTGAACTTCCTTGATGATTTGTGTAATTTTTTCAGGTAGTTTTGCGTTTTCTATTTCAGAAAAAGTAGATAAAATCATTCTATAACTCCTATGGCTATGAATGCTGTTAAAAAGCTGTGCGAAAAAATGATTTCTTAGAGCTTATATTCTTTCAACAAAGTTTCAAGAGTATTTGCAAAGAGATTCAAGTCTTCTTCGCTTATATTGAGTGCAGGAAGAAGTCTTAGCACTCTTTCTTGCGCGAGGTTGAGAATAAAGCCTTGTGCAAGTAATTTATTCCAAATCTCTTTACAGGAAGTGGGTGGAAGCGCAAGTTCAATGCCAATGATAAGGCCTAGACCGCGCACTTCTCTGATTGTGCCAGGAACTTTTTCACCAATAATCTGAAATCTTTCCTTGAGGGCATCGCCAAGTAAGAAAGTTCTTTCAAGTAAGTTATCTCTTTCAATTATATCAACAACCTTTGAAGCAACAGCTGTGCAGAAAGCGTTTCCGCCAAAGGTTGTTGCGTGTGAACCATAGTCAAAACCTTGAGCTGCTTCTTCTGTGCAAAGCATTGCGCCAAGCGGCATACCATTTGCCAAGGCCTTTGCTGATGAAATAATGTCTGGTGTGAGTTCATAATGTTGGTGACACCAAAACTTGCCAGTTCTGCCAACGCCAGTTTGTACTTCATCAACAATAAATAAGACTTTGTTTTTCTTGCATAAATCTTGAATAGCAAGGGCGTATTCCTTAGTCATCACATTCACGCCGCCTTCGCCTTGGATGATTTCAACCAAGACAGCAGCAGTATTTTCATTGATTGCTTGTTCAAGAGCCTCAATATTTCCAAATTCAACTTGTTTGAAGCCTTGAGTTTTTGGCTCAAAGCCTTCTAAATACTTTTCTTGCCCTGTTGCAGCTAAGCTTGCTAAGGTTCTGCCGTGGAAAGCATTTTTTAAAGTAATGATTTCAGATGCATTTGAGTTTTTAAATTTGTGGCTGTAGCGTCTAGCAAGCTTGATAGACGCTTCGTTTGCTTCTGCACCTGAATTACAGAAGAATACTTTTTTCAAGTGCTTAGAGTGCTTTATAAGCTTTTCAGCCAAGTCTAATTGTTCTTCTTGATAGAAGAGATTTGAAATATGCACAAGTTTCTTTGCTTGCTCATACACTACTTCTGCAAGTTCTTCATTTGCTTGACCAAGGCTAGTACAGGCTATACCAGTGAGTAAGTCAATGTATTCCTTGCCTTCAAAATCATAGAGCTTTGAGCCCTTGCCTGACTTTATTGCTAATGGGTATCTTGCGTATGTTTTACAGAGTAATTTTTCTTCGTTCTGTTTTAATGTATCGAAATTCTTCATTTTTATTGTCCTTTATTTAGTCTATTACTTTAGGTTTTATTTTACTATTAAAGGTTTAATCTGCCTTTAAAGGCTTGTACCAAGGCTTCGAGTTCAATGTCTATGACTTTTTCACTTGCGCTATTTATGATTAAGCTATTGCTGTTTTCAACAGTACCTATGCATGCAAAAGCTTGATTTTCAAATATTTTTTCAAATTTTTCTTTATCTTTTGCTTGAACAGTCACTAATAGTCTTGAAGCAGATTCTGCATAGAGTTTTTCAGTCAATGTCATATCACCAGAAATAGGAAGAAGTGAAGCATCAACCTTAGCTCCTAATCTTCCGCCCATAGCCATTTCAGCAAGTGCTACAGCAAAACCACCGTCTGAAAGATCGTGTGATGCTGTGATAAGCTTTGCTTGTATTGCTTTGTGTATTGCACGGTAGCGAGCATTTGCCTTTGCTGAATCAACAACAGGAACTTGAGAATAGGCAAGTTTCAATTCATCAGCAAGTTCTGAGCCTGCTAATTCTTTGCTTGTTTCACCAAGAATATAAATTAAATCGCCTGCTTGCTTGAAGTCAGAAGTGACAGCATCTTTCACGTCATCAATACTTCCTATAACAGAGAAAAGCAGGGTAGGAGGAATGGAGATTTTTTGTCCTCCGCCAGTATAATCGTTCTTCATACTGTCTTTGCCTGAAATACAAGGAACTTGAAAGTCAGTACAGTATTTATCAAGTGCTTTACCTGATTGCACTAATTGAGCAAGTTTATATTCGCCGTCTGGAGTACGTTCGCTTTGAACAGGGTCGCACCAGCAATAGTTATCGCAGCCAGCTAAAGAATCTGGATTTGCGCCTACTGCAATGGCATTTCTTACTGCTTCGTCAATAGCGTTTGCTGTCATGTGGTAGACGTCATAGTCAGAGAATTTAGGGCAAATGCCGTTTGAGAGTACTATGCCTTTTTCGGAAGTCAAAACAGGGCGTAGGACTGCTGCATCTGCTGGGGCATCTTGCTTTACGCCTACTAAAGGTTTTACAACTGAGCCGCCTTGTACTTCGTGGTCGTATTGACGAATCATATATTCCTTTGAACAGACATTTAAGCGTGAGAGCATTGTGCAAAGTGTTTGATTTTGTTTGTCTTTGTCTAGTTCAAAGCTTTGTTCTTCTTGCTTTGCTATTTCAGGTTTCTTCCAAACAGCTTTGAGTTCCATTTGTGGAAGGCCTTTGTGCATGAAGTCCATGCTCAATTTTGCTACGTCTTTGTCTTTATATTTAATGTGGAAATAGCCTGTGTCTGTAAAGGTTCCAAGCGCATTTGCTTCTACACTATAGTGTTTTGCAAGTGCAAGAAATTCTTGAAGTTTTTCTTGCGGTACAGCTAAGGTCATACGCTCTTGCGCTTCTGAAAGAAGAATTTCCCAAGGTCGTAAACCATCGTATTTTAATGGCGCTTTAGATAAGTCCATCAAGCAGCCATTTGTGTCTTCTGCCATTTCGCCAACAGAAGAAGAAAGCCCGCCTGCGCCATTGTCTGTTATCGCATTATAAAGGCCTAAGTTACGCGCTTTTATGATAAAATCATACATGATTCTTTGCGTGATTGGGTCGCCAATTTGCACGGCTGTAGCAGGGGAGTCTTTGTGTAATTCTTCTGAGGAGAAGGTTGCGCCGTGAATACCGTCCTTGCCGATTTTTCCGCCGCACATAATTATAGCATCGCCTACTTTTGCTTGCTTCTTCCAGCCCTCTTTGCCGTGTAGCATTCTTGGCATAAGTCCGATAGTTCCACAATAAACAAGTGGTTTTCCTAAGAATCTTTCGTGGAAAACAACAGCACCATTAACAGTAGGCACACCTGATTTATTGCCGCCGTCTTCAACTCCTTCGCGTACGCCTTCAAGCACTCGTCTTGGGTGAAGTAAACGTGGTGGAAGTTCTTCATTGTATTCAGGCGAAGCAAAGCAAAATACATCTGTATTACAGATAAGTTCCGCGCCCATACCTGTGCCCATAGGGTCACGGTTTACCCCAACAATACCTGTGAGCGCTCCGCCGTATGGGTCAAGAGCAGAAGGAGAATTGTGTGTTTCTACCTTGATGCAAACATCATAATCATCGTTGAAAGAAATCACACCTGCATTGTCCTTGAAAACGGACTTGCAATAGTCCTTATCGCCAAGATTTTCGCGTATTTTCTTTGTTGTGTTTTGAATATAGGTCTTATACACAGAGGAAATTGTTTCCTTTGTATTGTTTTCTTCATCTGTATAGTCGATTTTTGCAGCAAAAATCTTGTGTTTGCAGTGTTCTGACCATGTTTGTGCAAGCACTTCGATTTCAGCATCGGTTGGATTTAAAGGAAGATTGTCTGCCTTTCTTTGCGCGATAACTTCTTCTTGTAAGTAGTGATTTTTAATAGTTTGCATTTCAAAAAGCGAAAGAGCAAGAGTGTTTTCCTTGCTAAATGCCATAAGCTCATCGTCAGTCATGTTGACAATGTCAATAGTTTCAACAGCATCAGATGAAGTTCCTGAAACCTTTGCAAGCTGTGCTTCAAAGCCAGGGGATTGTGCCCATTCTTCTTTAGTTTTTACTCTAAAACGCTGGATTAATGTATTTGCAAGAAGATTTTCTGCAATATTTTGCGCATCTTTTGCAGATAAATTGCCCTTTATATGATATTGAACAGAGGTATAGGCTGCTATATCTTCTTTGTTCTTGCCTAGAACAAGTGAAAGAGTTTTTTGTGCTGTATGCCCTTCGTTATCTGTTACGCCTGGTCTATAGCCTACTTCTATAATAAAATCAGCTATATCGGCAAAAGGTGACTGCGCTTCTTGGATAGGTGTAATAGTGAGTCTATGCAAGACAAGGTCGTGCAGAACTGATTGTGAAGCAAGTAGTTGCGCTTCTTCAAGATTAATTCCACTGAGTGTGAACACTTTTACAGCGCGAACCTCTTTTACGTCAAGTTCTAAGGCGTGCTTAATGGATTCTGCCACCCTTCTGCCTACAGCATCGTCTAAGTGAGGGTGCGCTGCGATTTCAAAACGGAAAAGTTCTTGATTTGTTGTCATTTTTTGTCCTTATGAGCAAAGCTCTTCTTTTCTTTGTATTAATATATTTATGCTTAATAAAAAGCATGTTATTCAAAAGGTTGATTTTTCTTAATGCTCTCTTTTGTCAAGATAGTCAGCTAACTGTACAAATATGTTTCTTGCAGAACTCTTGGGGAGTTTTGCAAGATGGTTTTTTGCATTTTGCAAATGTTCTGCTGCTTTTATCCGCGCCAATTCATCAAACTTATGTGTTCGTATTTCCATGCAAATATTATCTACTTCAGCTTGTGTGAAAGCTATTTCTGTTTTTGATTGCATGAACTTTGTTTTAAATTCTTCTGCTTTTTCTTTGTTTGAAGAAAGAAGAAAGTCGTAATAGGCAAGAATGGGTATGGTTGCCTTCGCTTCTCTTATGTCGCCACCTTGTGGTTTGCCTGTTTGTTCTTGTGGTGCAAAGTCGAGAGCATCGTCAATAAGTTGAAAAGCAAGTCCAACTTCCTCGCCGTAAAGGCTTATGGCTTCAACTTCTTCTTCGCTCACCTCAGCTTTAAGTATATTCTTTGCATACAATGCCCCCATTTTGCATGAAGAAAGAATAAGGTAGGCTGTCTTTCCACGGATGATTTCGTAATATTTTTCAATACCTAAATCTAAACGGCCAGCTATCTCTATTTCTTCAAAAGCAGCTGTTGCTGTTTGTATGAGTGCAGATGAAAAGGTTTTCATCAAGTCAGGGTCACTGTAAGAGGCAATAATAGCGTTTGAATGCGCTAAGAGAGCATCTCCACTCAAAATTGTTTGAGCTTTGCCGTACAAAGTGTGGGCAGTTGGCTTGTTGCGCCTTTTATCTGCATTGTCGATAACATCGTCATGCAAGAGTGAGGCTAAATGCAAAAGTTCAAGGCAAGAGCAAAGGGGGTAGATATTTTTATCTGTTTTGCCAAAAGCTTGTGCAGAAAGTAGGGTGAGTAAGGGTCTTATTCTTTTGCCACCCGCTTTTGCGGTATGTTTTGCAACTTTTTGTACATTTTGTGGCAACATGAGCAAAAGTTCTTCAATACTTTTTTCAAGTAAAGGAAGTTCTTTGGTCGATATTTTTGTGAGTAAAATCATTCTCTGCCCTTTGTTTTTCTTGAAGAGATTTTCTCTCAAAATAAGTTAAATTGCAAGTTTTTTTCTTGATTGAAAATATTATTTATTGTACACAGAGATTGTAGAATTTGTGTAAGCTATGTTATACAAAGTATAAGCCTTTATAACAAAGAAGTAGGAGAACAGATGGAAATCACATTAAATTTAGTTGTTGCAGCTTTTGGTTTATCCTTTATTATTGAATCAATTCCGTGGCTTATATCTCCCTCAACTATAAGAGCACTTCTTCTTTCGCTTTCAGAAATATCAGACCACTCGCTCAGAACTTTGGCAGGGGCTATGCTTTTATTAGGTGCAATGCTTCTCTGGGCTGCAGTCAACTTTTAATTTTTTTTTGGAGTTTTTATGTTTGAATCACTTTATAGCAAAACTTTTGCGCTTATACTTGCAGCAGGAAAAGGCACACGCATGCCCTCAAAAAAGCCAAAAGTATTACAGACACTTTTGGGAGATTCAATGCTTTCATGTGTTTATAGCTCATTAAACAAAGTTTTGGACGAAAGGATTTTTACTCTTGTCGGTTATGAAAAAGAGATGGTGAGAGAAGAGCTTGCCGCTATTTCACAAAAAGCTCATCAGATGAATATTGTGCAAGAAGAATTGCTAGGCACAGGGCATGCCTTACTCACAGCTTTACCACACTTTCTTGAAAAAGAAGCTGAATATATTATTGTGACAAATGGTGATGTTCCTCTTATTTCGCCAGAAAGTATTGAAGAAATCTTGAATTTTTGCTATACTGAACAGGCAGACCTTGTTTTTGCAAGTATAGAAGTTGAAGATGTGGCTAAGTACGGTAGAATAGTAAGAAATTCTGATAATTCTCTTGCTGCAATTGTTGAAGCAAAAGATTATGATGAAGAAAAATTCGGCAAGCCAAGTAAGGAAATAAATGCGGGACTTTATGTCTTGAAAAGAGCATTTGCAGAAGAATTTTTACCGCAGATTAAAAACGATAATGCTTCAAAAGAATACTATATCACCGACTTGATAGAATTAGGCATAAAGGCAAATAAAAAGATTTTAGTGCACAATTATGGCAATGATTTTAGGTTTTTAGGTGCAAATAATCCATTAGAGCTTTCTTTTTCAGAAGAATATCTAAGAAAACAAAGAAATAATGCATTCTTAGAAAAAGGAGTTATTTTGCATAATCCTTTCTCTATCACCATTTCAAAAGATGTTGAAATAGAAGAAGGTGTTGAGATTTTTTCTTCATGTGAACTTTATGGGAAGACAAAGATTGGAAAATATACTGTTATTTCATCACATTGTTTTATTAAAAACTCTTCTATTGCAGAAGATGTAAGCATACATCCCTACAGTCACATCGAAGGGGCAAGCATAGCACCTTTATGCAAGATTGGCCCATACGCAAGACTACGCCCTCTGGCAGAACTAGAAGAAGATGTGCATATAGGTAACTTTGTTGAAGTGAAAAAATCTTTGATAAAAAAGAATGCAAAAGCTAATCATTTGACATATATAGGTGATGCACAAATAGGCGAGCGCACAAATGTAGGGGCAGGCACTATTACCTGTAACTATGATGGCGTGAATAAATTCAAAACAATAATTGGCGATGACTGCTTTATAGGCAGTAACACAGCCCTTGTTGCGCCAGTTGAGCTTGAAAATAAAGTTTTGGTTGGAGCAGGTAGTGTTATTACAAAAAATGTTGAGGAAAACAGGCTAGTTATAGCAAGGGCAAAACAAGCTGTATTAGCAAAAAAATAGCCTCTACATTTAAAATATATACTAAGTAAAAATCAGGAATTAACAAAGCCTTGTCAGAGGATTTTTTTTCTTGATTTTTCTTAATTAAGTCTTTATTATTATGTTACTTTATATTTTATTTTCTTTATAATAATTGAAATTCATTTGTTTTTAAAGGAAGAAAGGTTGATATGGTAGACGATACAATGAAAGTGCTTTTTTCTGCAGAAGAAATTGAGCAGAGACTAAATGTTCTTGCAGAAGAAATTACAAAAATCTATAGCACTGATATAGACAAGAATGATGAAAAATATCAAAAACCTATAGCCCTTTGCATATTAAAAGGTGCGGCTTTTTTCTTTGTTGATTTATTGCGTAAGATAGATATTGATTTTGAAGTTGAATTTATGAAAGTGTCTTCTTATGGCTGTAGCAAGGAAAGTTCAGGTGAAGTTGAAATAAAACAAGATGTGAATATTGACTTTGCAGGACGTGATATTTTACTTGTTGAAGATATTGTAGATTCTGGGCATTGCATGTCTTTCTTGCTTGAAGAACTCAAGAAAAGAGGGGCTAAATCTATACATATTGCCGCTTTAGTCGATAAGTATGAAAGAAGAGAAAGTCATGTTCATGTTGACTTTGCAGGTTTTAGGTTAGAAAAAGGTTTTATTGTAGGATGTGGTATGGACTTTGCTGAAAAGTATCGTGCATTACCTGATATATACGAAATTATCACATAGAATTGGGGTTTTTATGCTAGTAACTTGTGAACATTGTAGCACTACATATAATTTGCCTGATGAAAAAGCAATCAAGGGTGCTAAATTGCGCTGTACTGTTTGTAAGAATGTTTTTGAGCTCAATGATGATGTTATTGGTGGTAAAGAAAATAAGAAAAACAGTGCAGAAGACAAAGAATCACAGCAAAGTTCTGCGCAAGAAAGTTCAGCTATAGCTTCACAAAAAGAAGAAGAACAAAGAGAAGAAAAGCAAGACGACAGTGTTCCTGCTCCTTCCTTTTCGTCTAGTACTAGCCATAATCCAAAAGATGACGAGCTTGCTCAAGATGCAATTAGAAAAAAATCAAAACTTAGGGCAAATAGAATTTCTTTAAAAACTGCGTGCTTTATCTTTGTTTTTCTTTTAATTGTTTCAGGTACTTTTTGGGGAATTTATTCCTATACTTCGCTTTTAGATATGCTCAAATCAGACCCAATGGTTGAGCAAATGCAGATAGCAGACTCCTTAGAGCAAAAAGTGCAATTACTTGAACTAAGAAATGTGAGACAATATTCTGTTGATAACGATAAAATTGGCACATTACAAGTCATCGAGGGCAGAGTAATAAATGGTTTCGATGCACCGCGTGCAATGATTGAAGTTGAAGCCACCTTATACGATGCAGCAGGCGCTAAATTACTGAGTTCAAAACAATTAGCAGGAACAACACTTTCACTTTTCCAACTGCAAGTTTTAGGACAAGAAGAAATTTTGCAAGTGCTTTCAGATACAGTAGATATTAAAGCAAATAATGGCTACATTCCACCAAATGGTATGACACCCTTCATGATTATCTTCTTTGAAACACCGCTTCTTGCTCAAGAATATTCAGTGAAAGTGACAAGCGCGCAAAGTCCTATTGCTCAAGAAGAGTAAAAATTTATACTGATTTTTTTGCCTTCGGCGACCAAAAGAGAGATACTCTTTTTTGCCTTCGGCGACCAAAAGAGAGATACTCTTTTTTGCCTTCGGCGACCAA
>CAYJHE010000094.1:0-9258 GCA_964369675.1 uncultured Desulfovibrionaceae bacterium
TTATTTCTTCGGTATTTAGATCATTTTAAAGGAAAGCTTCGAAGCTTTTTAGCGAGCGTCTACTTTACTGTCGAGGAAGAATTGTTTTTCTTTAGCTTCCTTTGATCGACAAGTATTTTTTTTCTTTCACGAAGAAGGCAATACAGGTAAAAGATATTTTTCTTATAAGGATAGGGGCTTTGTTCACCAAAGGTGCGTCTAAACTTATGCATATCCAAGTGTCCGCCAATATTACCAAAGAGATTACTTTTTAGTCTTGTATCAAGCACGCGCAAGTTATTATTTGTATCTATCAAGAAATTTTGTGCATGCACATCACCGTGATAGCGATTTGCTTTATGTAATTTGAACAGAAAATCCTCTACTATTTTGAAGTCATGCGCATGCTCTAAAATTCTGCCTTCAATATATTCCATAAGTAAGAATTGTTTTTTGACAAAAAAAGTGCGTATTTCACCAATGCCGTACACATTTCCAATTTCAACAAAGCCTCTATTTATATAAGTGTTCGTATTCACAAGAACTTCTAAACAATGGCTTTTTCTAAAAAGCGAAAGGAATTTTTTCAATAAAGGAAGGTCATTTATTTCTTTGAGCACATATTTTTTGCTTTCAATAGAAATAATTTGCGTATTTGCACTTGCTTTAAGCGCGATGTTTTGCACAAGTGTATAATCTCTTGCTACAACTTTTTGAAGCAAAGGCAAGTGCATTTTGTCGTAATAATAGAGAGTATAGTCTTTTTCTCTCGTTTTTTGTAATCTTGACATATCCTCACCTAGATGTTTTCTTGCCCCTATATATACCTTTGTTGTTTTTAATGCAAGTTTTAGAACGTGCGGCTTTATAAAGAGTATGCTCTATCTAAGGCTCTATAGTTCACAGCTTCAGCCAGATGATTTTTTGTAATACTTTTACTATCAGAAAGGTCAGCAATAGTACGCGCTATTTTTAAAATACGCGTATATGCACGCGCAGAAAGGGCAAACTTTTCAACAACAGTACCTAAAAACTCCTGCTCTTCTTTTTCCAAAGCGCAAAAAAGCTCTAAATGCGTGCCTGAAAGTTCGGCATTTGAGGAATAAGGCAAATCTTTATATCTTTGTTCTTGTATTTTTCTTGCTTTCAAAATGTGCGCTCTCATCTGCTCAGAAGACAAGCCGCTTGCCTTTGAGCTTAAATCCTTATAGGGCACAGCAGGCACTTCTATATGCAGGTCAATCCTATCTAGTAAGGGACCTGAAAGCTTTGAACGGTACCTTTGCTTATTTACGTCACTGCAAATGCAAGTGTGTTTGGGGTCAGTTGCATAGCCACAAGGGCATGGATTCATTGCAGCTACAAGCATAAAGTTTGCAGGATAGCTTGATGTATGCGAAGCGCGAGCAATGTTGACATAATGGTCTTCAAGAGGCTGGCGTAAGACTTCAAGCGCATTTTTTGGAAATTCAGGCAATTCGTCCAAGAAAAGCACACCTCTATGCGCCATAGAAACTTCACCCGGCTTTGGATATTTCCCACCACCTATAAGGGCTATATCAGAAACTGTGTGGTGCGGAGCACGAAAAGGACGAGTTTTGACAAGACCTTTATTTTGCAATTCACCTGAAACGCTATAAATTTTAGTCACTTCTAAAGCTTCATCAAAGGAAAGAGGGGGCAAAACACTTGGAATGCGCTTAGCTAGCATGGTTTTCCCCGAACCTGGCGGGCCTATGAAAAGAAGATTATGCGAACCAGCTGCGGCAATTTCAATAGCTCTTTTTGCTTGTTCTTGCCCTTTCACTTCTAAAAAATCCGCATAAAAAACTGTTTCTTGCGCAAATTCTTCAAGTTTCACAGCTTCTAATTCGATTTCATTTTTTAAAAAAGCAACAAGCTGGGTGAGATTTTTTATTGCATATACCTGCAAACCTTCAACTATAGCAGCTTCTTGCGCGTTTTCTTCTGGAACAAATAAAGCCTTTGCCTTTTCTTCTCTTGCCCTAAGTGCGAGAGGAAGAATACCAGCAACAGGTTTTAAATCGCCGTTGAGTGAAAGTTCGCCCGCAAAGAAAGCATGGGCGCATGCTTCTTGTGTGAGCATGTCGCTTGCGCATAAAAGCCCAATGGCAAGTGGTAAGTCGTAGAAAGAGCCGATTTTTTTTCTGTCAGCAGGGGCAAGGTTTACGGTGATTTTGCCCTTTGGGTAAGGTAACATGCATGAACGCAAGGCAGAACTCACTCTGTCCTTTGCCTCCTTTGCAGCTCCTTCTGCAAGCCCTACCATCAAAAAAGAGGGCAAGCCTTTATGGTTGTGCTCAACCTCAAGGTCAACTTTGTAGGCGTCAACGCCGTCTAAAGCTCCTGAAGTTAAGATAGCAACCATTATTCCACAGCCTTAGCTATTCGATTGAAGCGTGGACTGTTTTCATTTGAATCCCATGACCAGTAGAAACGCCATGCTTTTCCGTGAATGAGATCCTTATCAACAAAGCCCCAAAAACGCGAATCTTCTGAATTATCCCTATTGTCACCCATAACAAAATATTTATCTTCAGGAACAGTGATAGGGTGCATATTGTCTCTCACAGGCGCAATTGTGTTTGGTTCTGAAAATCGAACATAATCTTCTTGCACAGCTTCGCCATTTCTGTAGAGCTGCTTGTCGCGAATTTCAATCACATCATTCGGAAGACCAACTATACGTTTAATATAGTCTATTTCTTGATCTTTAGGGTATTTAAATACGATAATATCACCTATTTGAGGGTCTTTTCCTTCTATAAGATAAGAATCTCCAAAGGGATTTTTCAATCCATAAAGAAATTTATTGACGAGCAAGTGATCACCTATAAGAAGTGTATCAAGCATAGAGCCTGATGGTATTTTATAGGCTGCGATAAAAAATGTTCTAATGATAAATGCAAATAAAAGTGCAACGATAATAGCTTCTAAATATTCACGAATCATGCTTTTCTGCTTCTTTGGTTTTTTTGCTAAAATTGCCATATATATATTCCTAATGTATTTTGCTTTTGTAATATTTAAAAAAAGTACTATAGTCTTTGATAATACGCAAGTTTTTTTGAAATGCGTTAACATTCAGAAAAAAGAGCAATAAGTTCCTTGCTGTCAGCATTTAGAATATATTCTGAAAAGTCAATACCTTGCAAAGCTATTTGTATGTTTTTCGCAGCATAATCGATGCCAAGAAGCTTTTTTTCAATATACTCAATATCTTTAAGAGCAAAAAAATCACCCTCAAGGCTACATTCTTTTATAATGCCATTCTTCACCAAATAATTTACCTTAACAGAACCAAAGGCAAACTTTTTACGCAAAGAAGAAGTGAAGTCTGGTGACCTTTTATAAGTCCAATCGTCATGCGCATATCTTTGTGCGCTTAAGTTGTTTGCTTCTTTGAGTATTTTTTCAAGCTCTTCTTGTTCTATGATGTGTTCTTTTTGTTCATAGTTTGGAACAAAATAGTCTCTTAAAGTGTTTTTAATATAGTCAACAGCTTCTTTTTTTGTATATTCTTTTTGCTCTTGTTCTAAAAGTAGGTCATTAATATTCACAACTCGTGAACGCACTGAAGCAATGCCTTTTGAAATGTATTTATCGGGATTACCTGCAAGAACACGGTCTAATGTGTCAAGATCAACATCAATAAGCATAGAGCCATGCATCAATATGGCGTGCTTGCCCTTTGTTTGTGCTGTTCCACATATTTTTTTGTCAAAAACAACAATATCATTTCTTCCTGTTGTCTTTGCGGGTATATTAATTTTGTTTAGGGCTTCAATCATGGGTGACAAAAAAAGGTGAAAATCAACCTTTGCTTCCTTACTTGGAATGATGAAGGAAAAGTTGAGATTGCCTAAGTCGTGAAAAACTGCGCCCCCACCTGTAGGTCTTCGTACAAGTGCTATATTATTTTTCTTAAGAAAAGCAAGGTCAACTTCTTCGTAGGCATTTTGGTGTCTACCAATAATAACCGAAGGCGCGTTTTGCCATAGCATAAAGATAGCTTTATCCTTGGTGAAATCGCTTTCAAGGAGGCTCGATTCAATGGCTAGATTGAGTGCAGCATCAGAATTTGAATTGTCAAAATAGTAGAAGTGGGTATTTTTTGTATCAAGCATATTTATCTCTTTGAAAATTTATGAAAAAATAGGAAAATATTTCTACTTTCTATTCTTTTTTTAGAGTGTTTCTAAAAATAATTAATGGCAAAATGCGCTAAATTATCTATACAAAACAAGTTAAATACTATTAACTCTTATTGATTTTGTTCGAGATAATTTTTTAAGAATGCGGCAATTAAAATAGCCCCTGCTTGGGCGACATTTAATGAATCAAAATCTCTTTGCATAGGAATGAGTAATGAGTGATGACACTTAGAGTGAACAAGAGGTCTGACACCCTTTTCTTCACCGCCTAAAACGAGAATAGCTGGGAATTCAAGCCGATCTGCGAACAAATTCAGGCAGTTAATATTTGCTTGCTTTTTTGCTCTTTTTGTAGTAAATTGCTCATGTTCGTGCTCATTTTTTGATAAAGCTGTAGAATATAATGTATATCCTGCATCTGCGGCTTCTTCAAGAGCTCTAGCAAGATTAGTCACCCGCGAAAGCGGCAAGAGATCAAGCGCTCCAGCAGCACTTTTTTTAGCTCCAAGGCTCAAAGAAGCACTGTTGTGTATTGGCATAACAAGGCCTGCGCCTCCAAGGGCGTAGAGTGTTCTTGCTAATGTGCCTAGGTTTCCAGGGTCTTGCACTGAGTCTAAAGCAACAATAAGCGGTAGTGGCATACTACTTGCATGTATGAGCATGTCTTCAAAGGACTGCGTTTGAACTTCTTTGAGTTTTGCAATAACATTTTGTGTATTTGTTTTACTTTGAGGAAGAATTCTTTTGAAAGCGTCTTCGTCAGCCAAAGAAAAACGCACTGAATGTTCTGAGCAAAGATCTAAAATACGGCTTGTGTTCGTGTTTTTAATGCCTTTGCGCAGCATAACCCATTCAATTCTTTGAGGTGAAATTTCAAGAATTTCTTGAACAGGTTTTATACCTATACAATAAAGACTTTCGTCTCGAAATTGATTATTTTTATGATTTTTATTGTCTTTGTTGTTCATGTTTTTCTTGTGTTATTTAGTTTAGAGGAGCATTTTTATGCATTCATTAGGAAAAAAAATACATAGACATAAAGTAAGCACAATTTTATTGTCTCTTTTTATGTTAATATTTGTATTTTCAGGTTGTTCACCAAAGGTGCAAGAACATAGTTACATTACAGTTACAAAAAAGGCAAGTGTCAAAACACACATGCACGATAAGGTCGCGCCTTATGCTGAAAGCCATCCATCAGGATTTACAAGGAAAGATTTTCCGCACGGCTTTAGCGAAACACAAAAGAATGTCTTTTTAACGTATACAAGCATTGAACAAGGTATCACAAGAGAACAGATGTTCCAAATTTTGGAATTTTATAAATGGTATCTTGACAGACCTGAATCATTAGAAAGATATATTTCTAGGGCTGATCCATATCTTGAATTTGTTTTAGCAGCTTTAGAAAAACACGATATGCCAAAAGAAATTGCTTCACTTGCCTTTGTGGAAAGTGGCTATGATATTGACATTCGTTCAAGAGCTGGCGCAACTGGCTTATGGCAATTTATGCCTGCAACTGGCAAAAGCTATGGTCTTAAGCAAGACTGGTATGGTGATTGGAGAAATGATCCCTATGCTTCAACTTATGCAGCTATCTCATATCTCAAATATCTCTACGGAATGTTTGGCGATTGGCACTTAGCTATCAGCGCATATAATGCTGGTGAAGGCAAGATTAAAAGAGCATTAAAGAGCACAAATACAGATACTCTAGGCGAATTAGTCAAAAAGAATCACAGGCTCAACAGAAAAACAAGAATACGCACTGAAACTCTTGAATACGCGCCACGTTTTATAGCTATGCATAAAATAATGACTCACGCAAATTCACTTGGTATTCACGCACCAAATCAAAGAGACATCAGAAACGAAATCCATACTGCCCTCGTAGACACAAACACTGACTTACTTATGCTATCACAAGACTTGAATATGTCATGGAGTGAATTTAAATCACATAACCCAGCTTTAAAAAGTTATGTGAGCCCTTCTGACAGACTTATAAATGTGCATGTGCCTATTGCTAAAAAATCTGCTTTTGAAAGTGCGCTTGCAAGTAACAGCCTAAGCAAAGGTGTGCATGTCTATAAAGTGAGAAGAAATGATAGCTATAGAGGGCTGAGCAGAGCTTCAAAAGTTCCAAGCTATATTTTACAAAATATCAATTCTAATGAAAGATTGATTGCAGGAAAGGAAATCATCATTCCTAAATCTCCGCACTACACTCTTTCAAAAGCAATCACAAATCCATCAAGTGTGCCTGTAAAGGCTACCCAAAAGCCATCAGCAAAGGCTTTAGCTTCAAAATCTTCAAAGCCAACAAAGAAGAGCGTTGCAAAAGCTGTGAACACTGGCTCGCATAAGGTCAAAAAGGGCGACACCCTTTATTCAATAGCACGAGTTTATGGAGTGAAATTGAATGACATTTACGCTGCTAACAAAGGCTTAAAAGCTAGCGCACTCAAAGTGGGCAAGACTATAAAGATTCCAAATTCTCAAGTGAAGACAGTTGCCTTGAATACAACACACACTGTGCAATCTGGCGATACATTATGGTCTATTTCACGCAAGTATGATATGAATGTAGATACATTAATGCAAGTCAATAACCTCGCTAACACAAAGTTGAAACTTGGACAAAAACTTATTGTTCCATAGAAAGAATACATAAGAAAGAATACATAAAACAAAGCCCCGCTTGAAGCAAATTTTTCTTAGAAAAGAAATACTGCAAACCAAGCGGGGCTTTTTTGTATTCTGTTTTGTACTATGTTTGTTATTCTGTTTGTTATTCTGTTTTTGCCCACTCTTTTATCATTCCATTCTTTCTACTTTCTTTCCCTTTTTCCAAAGCCTTAGGGTTTGCGTGTTCATCTTATCTAAGCTTGCAACAAAAAGACTGAACAAAGTAACTGAAATTCCGACTAATTCTAATGCACTTAAATGTTCTGCAAAGACAAAGAAACCAAGCACAGCAGCAAAAACTGGCTGCAGTAAAGAAAGTAAAGAGATGGTAAGTACAGAAAGCTTTTTTGAAGAATAGGTAGTAAGACCTAGACCGCATATTTGCAAGATAAAGGCCAGCATAAAGATAGAGTAATAGTCATTATATGTTTTAGGCAATTCAATTTCAAGAAATAATACTATGGTCAGAAAAAGAGCTACTGTCGAACCAAGAGAACACCAAAAAAGCATGGTAAAAGGATTGAGATTAGCTTTAATTTTATAAAGTGAAACAATATAGATAGCATAGAAAAAGGCACTGAGAAATGAAAAGAAATTGCCATAAAGGCTTGAATGAGTAGAGTCTTTTTGCCCAAGCACTAAGATAGTTAAGCCAAGTGCTGCAACCAAAAGCGCGATAAAGAAAAATCTCGATGGTTTCACTTTATAGACAAGCATAGAAAGAAAGATACTCATAAATGCCCATGTTGTGAAGATAATATCAGCACTTGCTATACTTGTTTCTCGAATAGCTACTACCCAAGCAAAAGAACCAAAGGAATTAATAAAACCTGAGAAAAAGCAAATAATTATGCTCTTTCTATCAAAATCAAGCCTGTATTTATAAGCAAAAGGAATAAGTGCGATGGTTGCCGCAAGGAAACGATAGAGGGTGAGGTTCATTGAATCAAGTGTAGTTGCGCGAATAAAAAGAGAGGCAACAATATAGCTCAATAAAGCAAGAAGGTAAGTGAGAACAGGAAAGGCAGTGCTTTTGTTTATCATGAAATTGTCCAAATTATAAATTTGCGCTCACTATAGACTTATATTTATAGCTTGTCTATAGAAATATATTTTAATAAACCTTTGAATTTATGAAGAAAAGCAAAAGACGAGAGAAAAATAAATTAAAATATATTTTTTTTTAATTTAACCCTAAAGTTTAAAAGAAAGCTGCCGATAAGAACGATACAAGCTAAAATTTATACTTTAGTTTGTGCTTAAAACTAAGAGGAAGGAATGAAGATGTCTACTATAGATAGCTTTATCACAAGTGTTGGGTCAGGTCTTTACGATCCATTTATCAGCTCTATTCGTCAAATACATCCTGACGAACAGCCTTTTACTATGCCCGAAAGGCATGGTAAATCTTCCCTTTACCAAAGCACACAAAGAAATGAAGAAAGCACTGATTCCACAGGCATAGTTCTTTCAGATGAAGCAAAAGAATTCTTGGCAAAGCTTGAAGATAAGCAAGCTCATCCAAATCAAGAAGAAGTCAAAAAGCCAAGCGTGCAAGATTCGTATGCACCCCCAAGAGCAAACTATTCTCCTGAAGTGAAATTAGTAGATAAGAAAAGCGGTGAAGAGCTTGCCTATGGCGAGTTGACTGAAGAAGAAAAAGAAATCGTTGAAGAGCTAGAAAAAAGAGACGCCGAAGTGCGCAAGCACGAACAAGCTCATGTGAGTGCAGGCGCAGGGCTTACCAGCAGTCCTAAATACGAATACGAAATAGGACCTGATGGAAAAAGATACGCAATTGGCGGTTCTGTGCAGATTGAAACTTCTGCTGTTTCAAGCGACCCTGAGGCAACAATAAAGAAAGCTGATAAAATAAGGTCAGCAGCCCTTGCTGCAGATTCGCCATCTGCGCAGGATTATGCAGTTGCAAACGCTGCCTCACAAATGAAGGCAGAAGCAAGTCAGCAAAAAGTTGAAGAAAAAGCAGAAGAATTTAGTTCAAATTCAGCAAATAAAGATAATGAAATAAATTCTCTTACTCTAACAAAGAGCAGTGAACAAAATTCATCGTCTATGCTCGGCGCAGTCGCCTTTAATGCTGTGAGCTTGCATGCAGATTACAATAAGTCCATGCATGCCGACACCTATGCAGACAAAGAGCAAGCTGCTGAAATTTTTAGAAATAATAACAATGCCGCACCATTGACATCATCAGCTGTTTTGATGATAGAAAATAGTGCCAAAACAAATGAACAGCCTTTGCATTCATCTATAAGCGATGAGCAAAGAGGGCAAAATCCCTATCATGCGCAGTTTAAAAAGTATGCGCAAAATGCCCATAGCGAAGTAAATGCAAGCACTTTTGCTAGAGCAGTGTAAGGTTTAGGTCATTATAATTTAAGATTTTATTTAT
>CAYJHE010000095.1:0-9250 GCA_964369675.1 uncultured Desulfovibrionaceae bacterium
GAAAAAAGGATGCGCATTGGCATATGAAACAAAGCTATAAATCGCCTGCATCTACATCAAATTGGCTAGAAATCCCCCTTGCCAAGTGCAAATAAAAAGCCCTTTTGCAAGGGCTTTATTATATTATCTTTTTCTTATTTTAGTTAAAAGTTCTTTATATAAATTATTTCCTTCTCTTTTATCTTTTGATGAAATTTTTCTCTCTATATCTTTAAGTAATTTTTTATTTTCATCTGTTTCTTCTAGTTCAACAGCTAATTTTGCAAAGGCATAAGCCTCAACATTTTGTGAAGCATTTTCTTCAAAAAGCATTTTTGCATAGAGATATTGCGATTCAGTGTGTCCAGCTACAGCAGATTTTTTGAAATAATCCATGGCCTTAGTTCTATCTGAACTAGTACCTTCGCCATCACGATACATTTTTGCTATATAATTTTGTGCATACATATCGCCATGTTTTGCACGATTGAGAAAGTAAGGAAAAACCTTTTTAGGATTCTTTGCAGTTCCCTCACCTTTATAGGTCATTTCCATTATCTTATGCCTAGCACCAACATTGCCATTGCTTGCTGACTTTGTATAATAGGAAAAAGCCTTATTAAAATCTTTTGGAATGCCTACGCCATCATAATAAATACGCGCCAAACTAAAGAGAGCATAATCATCTTTCAAAGAAAGGGCTTTATTATAGTTTTCTATAGCTTTTTGTGGATTTGGTGCGCCTGTTGCAGGGTCTCTTTGCATATAAAGGTCACCAAGAAGCGAATAGGCTTTCGGGAAATTCTTTCTTGCAGAACGCCTTGCATAATCGAAAGCTTTATCTATATTTTGCGGTAGACTTTCACCATAATAGTACATGTCTGCAAGTTGATATAAAGCGTCTGCATCATCTGCATCGGCTCTCCTCAAAAGATCTCTATAGTCCTGATTTTCCACAACTTCTGTATTTGTGTTTGCAAAAGCTGTTGAAGAAAAATCCGTGTATACGAATGAAGAAAAAAACATACCACAACAAATCAAAGAAGAAGCAAGTAGCTTATTTGATAGAATAAAATTCATTTTAATGAGCCCTCCAAAGAGCTTTTATTTTTAGAAATACATCTTAGTTGAAGCGATTTAGTTCAACAAAATTGCTGAATAAATTTATACCATTTTTCGTTAAAGTGCAAGTTTCATTTATCTGCTTAAATTTAAAAAAAAGAAAAAAAATGAAGAGCATTATTAGCTAGTTAGAAAATTAAAAAAAGATGTTTACATTTTTTACTTTTAGGCGTAGTTTTGCCACATCTTTCATAGGAGAGGTGACAAGCATGCAAACAAAAGCAACAGCATTATCAGCACTCGGCGCTACTGCCTTTTTTTGGGCATTAAACGGAATTGTTTTAAAATTTTTTCTGACCTACGGAAATGGAATAACCTTTACTATTATTCGATTTTTACTCAGCTCGCTCACTCTTTTTGCCTTTCTTGCCTTCACAAAAAAACTACGCTTACCAAAGCTTATCCACTTGGAAAAGCTTGCTATGCTTGGCTTTTTTTCTATAACTGTAACCAACACAGCTATGATGCTTGGCTTAGAATATTCAACAGTAAGCAATATGGGAATTTTTAACGCCACTCTTCCTTTCTTTATTGCCATGATTTCTTTGGTTTTTTATAAGCAAAAGATGCTTAGCATACAATATATTGGAATAGCTATTATTTTATTCAGCACACTCTATATTCTTACAGATGGGCAATTAGCAACCATTTTGGACATTACCTTCAATAGAGGTGATTTAATATTTCTTAGTTCACAAATAGGCTGGGCTCTCTATACTATTGAAAGTGCTAAGCTTTTGAGAGAAATATCTCTTCCAGAACTTGTTGCATGGTCTAGTCTTTTTGGCATTTGCTTCAACTTTATCTTTGGTTTTTTTACCGATCAACTTGTCATGCCACAAATTAATACAGAAGTGATACTAGGTCTTCTCTATTCTGTTTGGATTTCAGCAATGACAGGCACTCTTTTGTGGAACTATGGGGTAAAAAACCTTGGCCCTAGCATAGCTGGTGTCTTTATTAATCTTTCTACTGTTATGACAATTTGCCTTGGAGTTATCATCTACGGCGAACCATTAAAGTTAAGTATTATTATCGGCACTTTAGGTGTTTTTATAGGCATTGCCTTTATTGTAAACTACAGAACCTTACAAAAATTATATAAAGCATATACTGTGAGAAAAAGGCTTGCCCATATTAAATACGTTTCAAAACATCCTCACTAAGATATAAAATCATTAAAGTTCTACATGATATAAATATATAATATTATAGACTTATTTTTCTGCGCAAGATTTCTCATACTCGTCAATAGAGGGAAGGTCTAGCATAGAAAGCATGTTCTTGTACCTTTCAAAAACTAAGTTAACACCATTTTCATAGGCATTAAGCACATTTTCATAGTAAAGCTTTAAGCTTTTAGGTGAAAGGGTTTGAATTTCACAAGTAAGATAATTGCGAAAATTTTCCCTTCCTTCAGGCGGTGTGATATGTGGGTATTTTTGCGTTGAAGCAGTATACCATTCATTTTCAATTTGTACAATTTTTTCAATATGTTCATCAAAATTTGTGCGCCGGATAAGCCCTTCCATAAGTGCGTATTTTTCTGTGATAAGGTTTCTGCCTTCCTTATTCGCATTACCTAAGTCTTCGTAATAGGACTTTAAAAAAGCTTCGCTTTGCACACTATGTGTTATTTTTCTTGCAAGGCAAAAAGCATTTGGATTTTCTTGACAAACAGAATAACCCCTGCTTTTGACAGCAAGAAATATCTCAAGTTCTTCTTTGATTATTGCTTCAATAAGTTCTTTCATCATTTTTCCTCATCTTAAAAAGAGTGTGTTTTTATTCAGCCATTTCAGGTAAGTTACGCAATTGCGCAATGCCTATCTTATTTTGTAATTGGCTTGCATGCGCTAAAAGCCATGAATCTTCTATTTGCGTATAGCCTTCTTTGTTGAGATAATTGCTTATTATGCTTGCATGCTCTTCAATCAAGTCTATAGCCATATCTATTGAATGAAAAGAGATATTTGTCAAGGCATTGAGGCAATCAAGGGTTTCGCTAGATAAAGTATCTAAGTTTTCTAAAGCCTTAGGCGCCCATTTATAAAAGGGCATATATTTTTTATTACATAAAAATGTAAAAGACAAAGCAGCCTCTGAAAACTTTTGCACACAAAGCATACAAGTGATTTGGTCTTGTCTTTTTATTGCGCGCACAAGATTATACTGCCCTGCTTGTGCCATTACAGCAAGGCGTGCAGCCATTTTCTTCAAGCGCACATCTTCAGGATAGTAATCAAGTAAGGCATTTCTAAAATTGCTAAAGCGCATGCTTGGGTCGTGAAAAATCATTCCATTTGTTGCTGTTGCCAAAAAGTGTTCGGGAATAGTGCGCCATTCTTGCCATGTCTGCGGTGGCCTTGTAAGGCCAGTATATTTATAGTAAAAGGCTTCTATGGATAAAAGTCCAAGTCTATCCATACGTTTTTGCTTAGACATTCGAGTTGGAAAGTTTTTATACACAGGCAGAAGTTTTTCTATAAAATTTTCTATATCCTTTTCCCATATTTTCATCTCGCTTTCAGGGAGCCAAAGACAAAAGCCAGGGCCAAAGTCGTGGTCTTGTGAAATTTCGTCATCAAATGCAAAACATTCAGACCCCTCCCCTACTAAACCTATAGCCACATGTGGCATAAGATCTGGAAGGCAAGAAATAAGAAGAGGGCGCGCTTCATTTTCATAAAATTCTTTTGAAAGCATGAGACCAAACATGATTTTTCCTTTAATAGCATACAGCTCGACTGGCAAAAAAACTGGCAAAAAAATATGCTCTTAGTATTTAAAAGATACTCTAAACAGATTCAAATGTCTAGGATAGAAAAAAGCCCACTTTATAAAAAGTAGGCTTTCATATGAGTTAATTAAAGATTTATTATACAAGACAAATTAGATTTTTATAATGCCATTATCGTCATTAAAATCTTGCTGCATAGCCTCCATATCAAAATCAGAAATGGTAGAAGAATTGAGCATTATGTCTAATGTATCTGTGCCATTAGTGACAGAAATACTGTTTGCAGCTTCATCAAAGGTGAGAACATAACCTGAAGCCTTGAAAGCACTCAAATCAAGCACATCGCCTGTATTCAAATCAGCTATAGTATCACTTGCGCTAGTGAAATTATCAGCATCAAAAACAAATACATCATTACCCTCGCCGCCATAAATCAAGTCACTTGCTTCTGTAGCAGAGATAAAGTCGTCTGCATCAGTACCACGAATAACATTGTCCGCAAGGTCGATTTGTATATCTTGAGAACTGAGTTCTTCGCCATTTGCATTTGTGACGTCAAAAGAAAGATT
Organism: uncultured Desulfovibrionaceae bacterium; assembly: GCA_964369675.1. Classification (GTDB taxonomy): domain Bacteria; phylum Desulfobacterota; class Desulfovibrionia; order Desulfovibrionales; family Desulfovibrionaceae; genus CAYJAZ01. The sequence goes on from CAYJHE010000095.1 coordinate 4,411, forward strand.
TAGCTCAAAATCAAGGTCTTTATGTTCTGTAACAGTATAAGAACCGCTTGCATCTATTTCAATATCAAGAGCAGCATTACCAAATTCATCTTCAAATGAAAAAGAAGTATTATCGCTTGACTTAGTATATGTATAGGCTTCTCCGTCAAGAACAATAGTGCCAGTATCAAACAAAGTATCTACATCTATACCATTTATAGAGGCAATTTCATAGGCGACTACATCACCAAAGTTTTCCACTTCAACTTCGCCACTTATTGTATGAAGATTTTCAGAAATAGTGATTCCTTCGAGTGTGAAGTCACTACCAAAGGCACTACTTATATCTGTATTGCCACCAGGAATAAGGCGTACTTCGTCAAAGTTTTCCACAACAAATGAAAGATTAGCGCTTCCAGTTGAAGAAGTGCTTGTTACAGTTTCAGTGTAAATAAGCTCTCCATCTCTATAAAACTCAACTATCACTGTTTCAGGTTGAGGATCTTTAGAATGCGAATCGTCAAAGAAAGTTCCTAATTGAAGTTCAATGCTGTCCGCACTTGTTCCTTCGTCTAATTTAACAACATAGATTTCAGCTTGATCTGTTTGGTTATTAAAGCCTGTTTCATAAGCGCTATCGTTGTTACTGCTTGAGAAAATACCCAAACCAAAACTTGCATCAGCACCTTCAGTAGTATCTGTTCTCCAAACAAAGGTAGTGTTTCCACCTTCGATTTCAGTGTAGGAAGAATGATCAGAGGTATACTGCACTCTTTGCGCTGAAAGAGTAAATCCATTGAAGTCTAGTTCCGTTGTGTTTGTTGTCGGCTTATAACCTGTAACATCTTTCCATGTCATATCAGCTTTAACAAGTAAGTCAGAGCCAAGTTGTTCTAGCAAGTCAGCATCTGGAAGCTTGTTATCGCCGTCACCTGCCACGCTAAAAGAATTTGATTTTGGGTTTTCTCTTTCAGTAAAGTTTGCACTTATACTAATACTTGGTAAAGGTTCAGGTACAAATGTATTATCGCCACCTGTTGGCAAATCTACGTCAGGCGTAAAGGTATTGTTGTCTTGAGAAAAAGTTCCTTGAAAAGCTTGTCTTGAATAGGCTGAACCGCCTTCTGTATCGCCAAAAGCATCAAGCCCTCCAGCAAGAAGGTCAGGATTTACCTCATTGTTATCTAAGCCATCATTTGCAATAGTATTATCAATACCAGCAGCAGGCATGAGACTTGAATCAAGAGCAGCAAAGAAGTCTTCACCACTAAGTACACTGTTATCTACAAGAAAATCAGGTACATTTTCACTGCTGTAGGTGAGATAAAAGTCTTGCAAAACAATAGAAGAATCATTGCTTTCAAAGTGGATTTCTAAATTTTCGCCAACCTTTTCAAATAAAGCTTCATCAATAGCAAAACCAAGATCAATGCTTGCTACAGCTTCGTCTATATTTATAAGAACATTTTCGTTATTTGCAGGTAGTTGTAGAATTAAATCTGCCATGGGAATTTCCTCTTAAAAAATTAATTAAAAGTTAAATAAGTAGCGTTAAAAGCATACAAAGTATATAAAATAATTGAATACAATTTAGAACAGTTAGCGTCTGAAAAAAGAATCACCACTTATTCAACCTATTATCGTTAGAGATGCATAGGCATATGATACCGTTATCTAATCTAGTATCTACGAAGCGCTCTAAGCTTCTTGCTTTTCAACAAAATGAATAAAAAAACCTGCATCTTCTGAAAAGTTAATTAATATATAGGGCGGAAAATTTAAAATGTCAAGTATTTTTACTTTAAAGTAAAAAATGCCCTCTTTTGATTTTAATTGCAAAAGAGGGCTGTTTAGCAAAATTTTATATTAACTTATTTATTGGAAGAAGTTGATGAAAGCAGTGATAATAATTGGGTTGAATATATTGATAAATACAACTGTAATAACAGGTAGTACAAACCAAGCATTCGGTGCAGGACCATTTTCTTCAATAATTGAAGACATATTTGCAATCGCATTTGGTGTTTGCCCAAGCCCTACACCACAGTGACCAGCAACCATAACCGCTGCATCATAAGTTTTACCCATTGCTCTAAAAGTCACTACTGAAGCATATAAAGCCATAACCGCAGTTTGAGCCACTAAAATTACAATCATAGGAACAGCAAGGTCTACGAGTTTTGTAATATTGAGGGACATAAGAGCCATAGAAAGAAAGATATTAAGCGAAATATTTCCAACTATATCAATTTCACCCATACGCAAAGTTTTACCTTGATATTCAGCAAAATTTCTAAATATAGCGCCAGCAAATAAACAGCCAACATAGTAAGGGAAGGTTAAGCCAGTTAAGTTAAGAAGGTAGGAAATAATAGAGCCAAGGCCACCAGCAAGCAAGATAAGAAGCACACTATTTAATAAATTCACTTCAATAAGAAAAGGTTTTTGTTTTTCTTCAACATTTTGGTCTGCTTTAATCTCTGATTTTAGATTATGCTTATCAATAAGCCTTTTTGCAACAGGTCCACCAACAACACTACCTGCAAGTAAACCAAAGGTCGCTGCGGCAACACCAACAGTTGTACCACCTGCCGCTCCTAAACTTTCAAGAGTTGGTCCAAAAGCTGCACCTGAGCCAACACCACCCGACATGGAAATAGAGCCCATTGCAATACCAAGAAGTTCATTTAATCCAAATACATTAGCAAGGCCAACGCCTACAAGATTTTGAATGATAAGAAAAAGCACAGCAACAACAGCAAGCTTTGCGCCTTGAATACCACTTTTCTTGATAATTGGAATACTTACAGTAAAACCTATGCAGGTAAAGAAGATATTCATAAAGAAATTTTGCAATGTTTGAGTCATCTTAATTTGCACTATATCAAAAGAAATAAGAGCAAAAATAAGCACACTACACAATAAACCGCCTATAACAGGTGCAGGAATGAAATATTTTTGAAAAAATTGTACCTTTTTTTTGATTTGACGTCCGATTAGAAATACAATTGCGCCTAATGCTACAGTTTGAAGAATATCAAGTGTTATTACATTCATAGCTAACTCCCTTTAAAAAAATCTTATATTATTAATTGTCTATAATTTCACAGCCGCTTGCTTGAAGCTTTTCATACATCCAAGAAAGATCCATCTTTCCTGTTTTGGCAATAGAATCTAGCATACTCTTTTCTTTTTCAACAATTTTTAAAGAGTTTTGATAGATTTCTTCTGCTTCATGCGGTCTCACAGTCACGATACCAGTGTCATCGCCAATCACAATATCGCCAGGGTAGATAATTTGATTACCAATAGAAACAGGAATATTTATTGTACCCGGACCATTTTTAAAAGGGCCATTACTGTTAAAGCCAGCTGCATATACGGGGAAGTCCATTTCGCTTAAGTATTTCTTATCGCGCACAGCTCCATCGACAACAAAACCCGCAATACCTTGCTTTTTTGCCATCTCAGACATAATTTCACCGCATAATGCTTGACCTGTAAATCCCCCACTTGCAACAACAATGACATCACCAGGTTTTGCATTGTCAATGGCATAATAAAATAAAAGATTGTCGCCAGCTGGCGCAAAAATTGTGTAGGCAGTGCCAAGTAAGAAAGTTTCATTTAATGGCTGTAAGCTTGAACCAAGCGAAGCTGTTCTATTCATACAGTCACCAACATTAGCCGCAGGAATACCTCTAAACTTTTCTACAAGTTCTTTAGCAGGGCGTTCAAAGTTTTTAATTATCCTATAACCGACATTACTCATTTTTCCTTCTTCCTCCTTTGCAAAAAAATGTTAATTCCTTATTATATAGCAAAAAATAAAATACTTGAAAAGCGAATATTTTTTATGTATAATATGAAGAATAATAATATTAAGGAAGAAGTATGACTATAGAAGAACTAGAAGCCTTTTTGGGTGTAGTAGAATGGGGCACACTCTCAGCAGCTGCGGAAAAGCTCTATATAAGCCAAAGCACAATAAGTGTACGCATAAAGAATTTAGAAACAGAATTAAATACCAGTCTTTTCATAAGAAAACAAGGCCACCGCACAATTCAACTCACCTCAGCAGGCTATGACCTAGTCTCAATGGCGCAGCAGTGCACAAGTCTTTGGAAAGACATGCATAATTTACAACATTCTGCAAACAAGGTTGATATATCTATTGGCAGCGTTGACTTAGTCAATAACTATACCTTTGTAAATTTTTATAAAAATATGATTTCTGAATATCCCCATCTCAATCTCTCTATCTATACACACCATTCTTCTGAAATTTACTCTTTGCTTGAAAATCGCATGATTGATATAGGCTTTGTATTTAGCCAGTTTAAATATCCTGACATTATATCAAGACCAATCTACCGTGAAAAAATGTATTTAATAACAAGCAAAGAAAGCATATATTCTGACGGAATAAAGATCTCAGAACTTGACCCAAGCAAAGAAGTATACCTTCGCTGGGGCGCAGATTATGAATTATGGCACGATAGCTGCTGGCATAAAGCAAAAAATTTATTACGCGTGAATACTGGTTCAACACTCTCACACTACTTAGTTGAACCAAATGTTTGGGCAATAGGCCCAATGTCACTTGCAAAACTCTTAGAGCAATACTACAACACAAAATTTTGTAAACTTGAAGTTGAACCACCGCCGCGTATCTGCTATCAACTTACACATCGTTACCCAAAACCTAGTAAGGAAGAAGGACTAAAAGTATTTGCAGAAGAAGTAGAAAAATACATTAACCAAAATGAAGCTATATGCCGCTATGAACCATGGATGACAGCTTAATTAAATTAAAAAAGTAAAGCCTTACAAGGCTTTCTACGCTTTGTAAGGCTTTACG
>CAYJHE010000096.1:0-9140 GCA_964369675.1 uncultured Desulfovibrionaceae bacterium
GGTAATTGTGTGTAATCATAGAAGTCAAAACCTGTTGCAGCAATGATTGCGCCAACTTTTACTTCTACTAAAGTATCTTGCTGATCGAATTTGATTGAACCAGCCTTACATATTTTTGCACACACTCCACACTTGCCCTCTAAAAGCATCTTACAAGCAGCAGGATTGATTGTTGCTTTTCTTGGAATAGCTTGAGGGAAAGGAATAGAAATAGCGCGTCTTTTGCCAAGACCTTCGTTGAAAGCATCAAAGTCTTTTGTAGGACATTTTTCAGTACATTCACCGCAACCTGTGCAAGATTCCCAATCAACATAGGCAGCTTTTTTGCGTATGGTTACAGTGTAGTTGCCCACATAGCCTTCGATTTTTTCGATTTCTGAATAGGCATAAAGTTCGATATTCTCATGCTGTGCAATATCCACCATCTTTGGTGAAAGCACGCAAGATGAACAGTCAACAGTAGGGAAAGTCTTGTCAAGACGAGCCATCTTGCCGCCGATTGTTGCGTCTTTTTCAACAACAATAACAGGCGTATCAGCATCGGCGCAGTCTAAAGCAGCTTGAATACCTGCAATACCGCCACCAATGACAAGTACTTTTTTTGTAATATCAAATTGTTTACTAAATAAAGGCGAGTTTAAACGCACTTTTTCAGCGGCAATCATCACTAAGTCAATAGCTTTTCTTGTGTTTGCTTCTAAATCTTTACCAATCCAAGAAACATGCTCACGGATATTTGCCATTTCAAACATATATTTATTGAGCCCTGCTCTTTCGCATGTACGTCTGAAAGTCATTTCGTGCATACGCGGTGAGCAAGAAGCAACAACAATTGCATCTAGTTTATTGTCTCTAATCGCATCGACAATAGTATCTTGTCCAGGTTCTGAACAAGTATACATATTTACAGAGGAAAAGACGACATCAGGAAATGCTAAAGCAGCTTCTGCTACCTTGTCTACATCAACTGTAGCCGCGATATTAGAACCGCACTTACATACAAATACACCTATTTTCATTATGCGGCTCCTCCATTATCTTTTTCTGCTTCTTTTGCAGCTTTCTCAGCTTCTTTTGCGGCTTTTTCAGCAGCTCTGGCTGCTTCTTTAGCTGCTTTTTCAGCTGCCTTTGCTTCTTCTTCTTTTGCTTTCTTTTCTAAAGCTACAGTGTTAGCTGCAATTTTAGTATGCACACTGCTTGGGTCTACAACTAATTTCTTAAGTTGAATGTCATCGTCTGACAAACCAAAAGCTATGCCCATAAGCTGAGTGAAGTATAAAACAGGAAGGTTGAACTTTTTATTTGCCGCTTTTTCTGCTTGTCCTTGACGTAAATCAAGGTTCATGTGGCAAAGAGGGCAGGCAACAGCAACAAGGTCAGCTCCAAATTCTTTGGCTCTTTCTAAAAGACGCGCAGAAAGGTTTGCTGTCATGTCTTGTGTTGGAATACCGTGCGCAGCACCGCAACATTCTGTTTTTAATGGAAAAGGAACACATTCAGCACCAAGAGCTGTCAGGATATTATCCATACTCATTGGCACTTCTTGATTATCAAACTGCATGATTTGTGCAGGTCTTGTTAATAAGCAACCATAATAACAAGCAACTTTAATGCCTGCTAAAGGTTTTTTCACTTTAGATTTAATCTTTTCTAAACCAACTTCATCAATTAAATATTGTAATACTGAATAAATTTCAGGCATTTCTTGAGTTGGTGTGTCTAAAAGAGCGTCTACTTCACTTTTGAAGTGTTCGTCCTTCATACGGTATTTGGCAGTTTTTAAGTTCGCCAAACAAGAAGGACAAGAGGTGAGCACCTTATCTGCATTCATATCATTTGCTAAACGCAAGTTACGAGCAGATAAAGCAGAGGAAAGTTCATGAGACATTGTATGTGCAGGTGTTGACCCACAGCAAGAAAAGTCTTCAATGTCTTTCATGACAACATTTAAATATTTGCATACAGCTTGTGTTGACACTTCGTATTCTTTGCTTGAGCCTAAGGCTGAGCAACCGGGATAATAAGCAAGACTTTTCACTATTTTTGCCCCCTTGCATGCTCTTGTTGAGCATATCTTTCAAAAATTCTACCTACTTCTGCCTTTCCATTAATTAAATGTGGGACAAAGGGAAGCTTGTTTCTTGAAAGTGCAGGCAGAGCAATATCTATGCCCGTAAAGAAGCGGCCTGTTCTAAACATATAGTCTGCCATAACACCAAGTTCATAAGAACGGCCTGTGTAGCGGACTGTATCCAAGAAAGATTTCCAAAACATTTCAATTGGGCGAGAATTAACATAGCCTTCTCTTCTTGCCATATGACGAAGAATATCCATAACTTTTGCAACATCAATATTATTTGGACAACGCGCAGTACACGTTGAACAAGATAAGCAAAGCCATAAGGATTTTGAAGTGAGCACTTCTTCTTTAAAGCCTAATTGTGCGGCACGCATAACTCTACTTACCTGCTTGTCGTATAAAAACGATGCAGGACAGCCAGCAGTACATTTTCCGCATTGATAGCAGGCAGAAAGCTTTTCACCGCTTTCTTTTTCTATCGCTTGAACAAATGCAAGATCTCTTTTGTTTAATTGCAGTGTATCCATCACAAATTCCTACGTTAAATTGTGTAAAAAAATAGTTGTTAAAAACTACAAAAGTTTGTGCGTATTGTCAAGAGGTAAAAATGCAATGAATTTCAATTTCGAGTTATATATTTATTCTATCTTTCTAAATACTTATTTGAAATTTTCATATTCTTATATAAGACGTATTATATAAACTTATTATCTTGATTTAAAGATTTTCAAAGAGCTTGTCTTTAACTTGTCTTTTAAATTATTATATAGTAGTTAATTTAGAGTATTTTTTAAAGGAAAAATTTGATGGAAAAACCACTTTATAGATTAGATATAGAATTAAAGACTGCTGATAGCGAAATAGCGCAAGCTCTTATTTTTGAATATATTCAGTACGGCTGGGAAGAAGAGAATCTTCCTGATGATAAAATTCTTATACGCCTTCATTGCGAAGAAAAAGACATACTTGATAAAGTGGCTTCTCTTATCGCAACAAGCTATCCTTATGCGCATTTTACAGAATCACAAATAGAGAATAAAGACTGGACAGAAGCTTGGAAGCAGTATTTTACTGCTGTAGATGCTGGAAATTATATTGTTCTCCCTTCGTGGGAAAAGGGGGAAAAGGGGGAAAAGGGGGAAAAGGGGGAAAAAGCAGGCATGCAAGAGCATGCTTTTCAAGGAAAAATTCCTCTATGGATAGAGCCAAAATCTGCCTTTGGAACTGGTCACCATGCAACGACTGCACTTTGCTTGCACGCAATTTCAGACCTTGCAAATCAGAAAAAAATTCACGCAGCTCAAAGCTTTCTTGACCTAGGCTGCGGAACAGGTATTCTTGGTATTGGTTGTCAAAAGATTGGAATGAAGGGACTTTGTGTTGATATTGATCCCATTGCCATGGTAAATACAGAAGAAAACCTTATCCTTAACAATGCCTTAGATGATATAGAAATGAAAACAGGCAGCATTGATATTGTAGAAGGGCAATTTGACCTTGTTATAGCAAATATACTTGCAGGGCCTTTAAAAATGCTTGCAGAAGATATAATGCAAAGTATAAAAGATAATGGCTTTTTAATTCTTTCAGGTATACTCTCTACACAAGCTGACGATGTTTGCACAGCCTACGCAAAATTAGGTAGTCCGCGAAAAATAGAAGCACAAGATATTGCGCACCTTTGTCCGGAAAATATTGCAACAAACGAAATCAAGCCAGCTGAAACATGGGTGGCACTCATTTGGGAAAAATAAATTTTAGTCTATTTATTATGAAAAAAACAAAGTTCATCATACCTCTTTGCATTTTATGCATTATCATACTTAAATTTTTCTTGCTACAAGAATATAGCTTTAGAGATTCAAGAATGACTTTTGAACTTATGCATAAAGCAAATAGTAGTGATTTATCAGAAAGTCAAAGTCATGAGCAAGTAGGCTTTGAGCGTGAGTTAACTCCTGAAGAGCTGAGACAAGAAGAAGTCGAAAGGCAAGAAGCCCTTCTTGCTATTTACAACACCTTAGATACCGAAAGCACAGAACTTCCAAAGCCAAATATATTGCTCAAAGAAGTTGTGCTGTCTGACCCTGTGTATGAAGATTCTATAAGACTTGAGGGCAAAGCTTCTTGGTATGGGCCAGGTTTTCATGGTAGGCTTACTGCAAATGGAGAAAAATATAATCAATTTTCTCTCACAGCTGCACACAAGAGTTTAAAGTTTGGGCAAGTTTTGCATGTGAAAAATAAAGCAAATAATAAATCTGTACTTGTTCGTATCAACGATAGAGGCCCTTATGTGGGTAATAGAATTATAGATCTTTCAGAAGCTGCTATGGATATTTTGGGGGGCAAGAAAAAGGGTGTTATTGATATAGAAACTGTGACTGTAACCAATAACAAAGGTATACCTTATGATAAGAATAAGGCTTTCTATGTTCAATGCGCAAAGGAAAAAACACTAGAAAAGGCGCATGTGCAACTTAATAAATTGCATAGAATTGGCATGTATGAAGCGCATATCTATCTTTTAGATGATTTCTACATTGTAGCCTTTGGGCCTTACAATAACTTTAAAGAAGCACAATACGATCGCATTGACTTTCTTACGCTCTTTCCTCTCACCAGTATTGAGCTTTATTCAAATAAATTAAAAGAGTTAGATTAATATGTCTCAAAAAAATATATGCCTTATTTTAAATGCATCTGAAGGGATTTTACAAATTATAGTTGCGCAGGATAATCTTATTCTTGCACATCAAGAGTGGGATTGCCCAAAAAATGCAACAGAAAAACTCACCCTCTATATTAAGGATATTTTTGAAAAACTTGCTATTAGTCTTCAAGATATTTCAAAAATAGCTTGCGTTGTTGGGGCGGGATCGTTTACGGGTATTCGCCTTTGTCAGCAAACTTCTGCTGCTCTTGCGCGTGTTTTTGGCGCAAAGCAAGTTGCTATTGACTTTTTACATGCGCTCGCCTTCAATGCGCCTACAAAAAAAGGCACACGAACACGCGTTATCACTCACGCAAAGAAGAATCTCGTGCATTGTGCGGATTTTATTGCAAATGAAAACAATATTCCCGTTCAAGTGATGAAAACTGTTCTTATAGAACCACTTAAAACTTTGGCAAAAGCAAATAGTGAAAAGCAAAACGATTTTAGAGTGCAATATATATTAGGTTCAGGACTCAACAAAATCCGTGAAGAAGAAGAGCATGATATTGTTTTTATGCCAGAAAGTGCAAATGTGCTCAACCCAAGAGTCCTACTTTATTTGGCACAAAATTCTGAAGAAGTGGCAAGAGATATAGAACCTGAATATGTGCGCTCTTGCGATGCTGTCGATAATTTAGAATTTATTTCAACTAAGCTTGGAAATAGCCCAGAGGCAGCTTTTGATAAGTATAAGGAAATTGTAAAAGCATAAAATGGATTAGAGCAGCTTCATCTATTATTGAAACTGCTCTAAAAAAATATAAATTGGATATGTGTAGCTCTAAGCAGATTTTAAAAAGTCGGCAAGTTTTTTATCTTCAGTTTTTATATGATTGATGAGAGAAGAAATTACTTGTGTTAATTCAATAACTATCAATGAGTTTTCTCCGTCTTTAGTCAACTTGTCGGAAACCGTTTTGAGCTTAGAAATAAAAGATGTGTGCCACACTTTGTGTGTTGCCATTGTAGGAAACTTTGATTGTGCCTGAAGCTCTTCTTCGTGTGCAAAGTGTTTTTTTGTGTAATCATTTAAAAAGTCAACTGTTGAAGTTAACTGCTCCTTGCCTTTGCCAGCTGAAACATTTTGCATAACATCATCAACGGCCTTGATTAATAATTTGTGCTCGCCGTCAATGGTTGAGTTTCCTGTTTCTAAATCTTTTGTAAATTCGTATCTCATTATAAACTCCTTTATTAGTAATAATTATCAATAAAGAAAAAAATACTTTAAATATTAATCCTTGTCAAGAAAAATAGTAAAATAAATAAAAAAGAAGAATTTTAAAATAGCAATTTATATGAAAGCTAGCTCAATTATTAGTTTATTATAATGATTTGTTAAAGTTGACAAGGAATGTGCTTTGGTCTATATTTATTGCAAAAGTTTATTTGATAAATTTTTTCTTAATTGCTCTTAAACCGAATAAACTACTACATGCTTTGTAATTATAGTAAAATCAATGAATAAATCACTTATATTAAATTTTTTTCGTACAGCAAAGGCATATTCTTTTTTTCATATTCCTTTTTATGTCTTTGTTTTGCTTTTCTCTTGCACAAAAGCTTTTGCCGAAAGTGAAATGAAAGTGCAAACTACCTCTGACTTGTTAGTGCATACAATAAGTAGTTCTGATCAAACAGTAATTGAGAGATTTATTAATTCCTACCAATTGGAATTAATAACTTCCTTTGGGCTTGTTTGCCTTTTGCTCATACTCTTTCTTGTTAACCTGACTTTAACTTTAAATAATAATAAGCAAGCCTTATGGAAATTGGCCTATATTGACGAACTCACTGACCTTCCAAATTTTGCAAAGTTTAAATTAGACGCTAAAACCCACTTAGAAAAGAATGATGATATACAATATATATCTATTATTGTTGATATTAATAAGTTTAATCTCATCAATGAAACATTGGGCTTTAGTGAAGCAAATAGGGTAATTATAGGCTTGAGTGAAGTTTTAAAGTCTTATATTAATCCTAGAACAGACCTTTTGTCACGCATGCAAGCTGACTATTTTATCTTGCTTATGGCAGTGCCAGATACACGCAAAACCCCTTTTGAACCTTCTTTTTATAATACTTTCAGGTATGATGTTGAAAAGTTGGTTGGGCATAAATTACATTTTTCTATAGGAAGATACTTGCTTTCAGAAAATGAGAAAGATATTTTAGATGTTTATGAAAAAGTAAATTATGCTCATAGTTTAGCAAAGCAAAATTCTGCAATTTCGCCTGTGTATGACTATGCAGAAGAATTGAAAAAACTTGATTTGCGCAATAAAGAAATTGAAGAAAAGATGGATAATGCCCTTATAAATGAAGAGTTTAGCATCTTTTTACAGCCAAAGTTTTCTCTTGAAAACGAAACTATTGTTGGAGCAGAAGCTCTTGTGCGTTGGGAAGTAAAGCAGAATGGAGAAACAATATATCCCTCTGAATTTATTCCTTTATTTGAAAAAAACGGCTTTATCACAAAGCTTGACTTTTATATGTTTGAAAAAGCGTGCGAACTTCTTCAAGGCTGGAAAAATAAAGGTCTTCCTTTGACAACAATTTCAGTGAACTTTTCTCGCCTTCATTTAAGTAATTCTAATTTTATTGGAGAATTAGTTGCAATTGCTGACAGATTTGATATAGAAAAACACTTTCTTGAAATTGAGCTGACAGAAACAACAATGAATAATAATGAAGAATTGCTTGAGCATCTTCTGCATGGCCTTCACCAAGCAGGTTTCACGCTTTCTATGGACGATTTTGGTACAGGATATTCATCGCTTGGCTTGCTCAAAAACCTTCCTGTTGATGTAATTAAAATCGATAGATCTTTCTTTACAAATAATAAATTTAAGAACCGCGCTAAAACTGTTTTACAAAATATCATAAATATGGCGAAGGAATTAAATATACATACAGTTGCAGAAGGTGTAGAAAGTCAGGAACATATTGATATATTAAGAGAAATTGGCTGCGAAAATGTGCAGGGTTATTATTATGCCAAGCCTATGCCAGCAGAACTTTTTACCTTACAGTCAAATACCATACGCTCTGAGCATTCTGAAATTACAACAGAAACCTATAATACAGACATCGACCTTGCTTCGCACGCTTTCGATGTGTATAATGTAGATTTGATGCCACAGCTCTTTTTCTTTTCAATTAAAGAGGCTCTTACGCTTTCGTACGGAGCGGGTAGTATGGGTGATATTTTGCGCCTTACTGGAAAAATCGCAGCTACTTCTTTTGCAAATGAGTTTTTAAAGCTTGACCTAGGTTTTGACGAATTTATTTTCTTATTAAAAGAAAAACTTGTGGATTTGAGATTTGCCTCACTCTATGTTGAAGCTTATGAAGAAGAAAGTCAAAGTTTTATTCTCTTGCTTTCTTACGACTTTGACACAAAGTTAGCCGCAAAAATCAATAATCACGAAAGCACTTTTGAAGAGGGCTTTTTAGCAACTATATTCTCGCTTTTCACAAAGAAGCAATATATGGCAACACGCATAGACGCATGGGATTCTACGCCAAAGGTTTGCAGGTATAAAATTTCACGCACATAAGAGAATTTTATGAAGAACACCTATCCTCTTTTTTATGAAGCACTTGAGCAGGCTTCATCAGTGGTTTTTTTTGGCGGTGCAGGAGTTTCTACAGAAAGTGGTATACCTGACTTTCGCTCAAAAGACGGTTTGTACAATATGAAGTATGACTATCCGCCTGAAACGATGCTTTCTTACACCTTTTACCGTCAGCATACAGCTGAATTTTATCGATTCTATAAAGATAAAATTCTTGTCAGTGCAAAGCCAAATGCAACGCACTATGCCTTAGCAAAGCTTGAAAAAGAAGGCAAATTATCTGCTGTTATTACACAAAATATTGATGGTTTACATCAAGATGCTGGTTCAAAAACAGTCTATGAACTGCATGGTTCAGTTTTAAGAAATTATTGCACAAAATGTCATGCTTTTTATGACAAGAATTTTATCATAAATTCTGACACTATTCCTCTTTGTACAAAATGTCAGGGCTTGATAAAACCTGATGTAGTACTCTATGAGGAAGCTCTTGACGATAGCATTGTGCAAAAGGCTATCAAGGCTATCGAAAAAGCTGATATGCTTATTGTCGGTGGTACTTCACTTGTTGTCTACCCAGCCGCAGGGCTTATCAATTATTTCAAAAAAAACAACCTCTTTCTTATCAATAAGTCCACTACTTCTTACGATAGTGAGGCAAGATTGGTTATCAATGAATCCTTAGGTGCTGTTTTTGGGGAAGTGTTATAGTTTATTTTTTTGCCTTCGGCGACCAAAGGGGCACGCCCCCTTTGGAAACCCG
>CAYJHE010000097.1:0-9133 GCA_964369675.1 uncultured Desulfovibrionaceae bacterium
TAATAATTGACTTTCCAGCGCAGTTCAGCTTCGCTACTATCAGTCCCTATACGCGCTTCAACATCAACGCTAGGCATAAGTTCGACCTCTACCTTCACAGCAGTATCCTCTAAGCTTCTTTCTACGCCAAGATACACTCTATCGCCAATATAAGTGCCAGCTTCTATAGTGGCATCGTTAAGCTCGTTTTCTTCTTCAATTTCTTTTTTTGTGAGACTATCTTTACTGCCAAGACTAAGCACATCTAAACCAATGGTATTTTTTGCAGTATTGAGCAAATTTAATTGTTGCAAACCTGGTGACAAAAGCTGTGCTGTGGTAGTTCCAACTTGTATAGCTTGAAATTGTGAAAGGTCAGCTAATTCCTTTCCGTAGAGGGTGTAGGAGATGATTTCATCTATGGGCATTTGTGGATTACTTGAGAGTTCAATATTCAAATCAGTTCCAACGCCTTTAATTTTCACAATACTTTCAATTACTTGATTTGAACGCTCAAAGGCAATTTCATAAAATGGTTTTGTTGGGTCGCCTGAAAAAGAAATCATGGAATCTGTGAGGTGGAAGTTTTTGCTTAAGAAGTTAAACAGCCCCCTAGATGATGTGAGGTCGCCATCAATCTTAAGCTCTCCTGAACTTGTGTTTATATTTAGTTCACCACCCCATACAGAGGCAAGACCCATGCCGTGCAAGACGGCATTATCAGGAATAATGAGCTTTATATTTGTTTTAGGCGAAAAAGCCTTTGCACGCAAAGCACGAAGATTCACTCTTTCTATCTCGTCTTTATTCTTCACCACCTGTAAATTTTGTAATCTATCGGTTTCATTAGACAAGTTTAATTTTGAAAAATCAAATAATGCTCTATTGATAAATATTTCGCCTTTGATATTTGGTTGAGGCAAAAGTCCGTTTATATTTAATTGCGAAGAAAACACCAGATCTAAACCTTCAGGCCTGTAAGGTGAGAAGGAATTCATCACAGCGTCAGCTTTTATCATGTATTTATCTTCAATTTTGTCAATATCTGCATTGAGATACAGAGTGTGGGCATTAGTATTATCTTGCTTTTTTTGCAATGTATTTTCTTGCTTTTCAACTTCTGCTTCTTTTACAAAACCTGAATATTTTTCACTATTTTTAATAATTATCTTTGGCTGTGAATCGGCTTTGGCTAATGAATAAAAAACATTACTTCCATCTTTTGCTTTAAGCTTAAGTGAAGAAGTTCTTTCATTAGATATGAGTTCAAGGTCGACATCACTTAGGTAAACATCGTATTCATTACTAGCAAGAGAACCCTTTGAAATATAGGCAAATCCATCAAAAGTTGGCTCTTGCATTGTGCCCTTAATTGCAAGGTCTATTTTTGCATTGCCAGCTATTTTTATATCAAGAAGCGGATAAAGCTGAAAGAAAGTTTCTATATTTCCAAGCCAATTAAAATCAAGAGAAAAAGCCCTGTTATAATCAATGATTTTGGGTGTTTGTAAAGCCAAGGGTATAAGGGCAGAAGCTTCAAATTCCAACTTTCTTTTTCTGCCAAACTTCATTTGCATAGCAAGAGCATTATTCTCTACTTCACCATCAATATCTAAGTGTAATTTTCCTGAATTTTTAATTAATTCTATATCATGAAAAGCTAACTTCATTTCACCTTTTGGGCTATAGAGGTCGCCTTCAAGGTCTAAATCAAGCTTAAAATTACCTTGAGGAAAGAAAGATTTTTTCAAATAGGAATTGACAAAAGAAGAAGGAATTTCAGTTTTTGTATAAAAATCAAGGTAGTTATTAATATAGTTAAAATCAAGATTAATAAAACCTTTATTACTACCATTAGTCAGCTCAAGTTCTGTTTCATCAAGAGCGTAGGCTTTAGAGAACTTAAATACAGTTGGCTTTGTGAGACGCATATTTTGCTTAGTATGTTCTAAATCAGCCTCAAATTCGTGAATGTTTAGATTTTTTGAAAGAAAATTAACAGAAGCCTTTCCCTGCAATGCAAGCGCACCGCTTGAAAAGAAGTCAAAATCAATATCGCCCCCCACTTTACGAAGAGGGTCTAAAAAAGAAATGCGCAATTCATCAATAATATCATTGGGCATGTTTATACTTTGACTAATCTCTTTTACTTCAACACCACGCGCAAAAAAACTGCCCTCTAATTGCGGATACATACCATAATAAAATGCATTGAAGTTGTGTATATCTGTGTTGAGTGTAAGCTCTCTTATCTTACTTGCCCCAAAATCAAGATAGTATAAACCTGCATCTACATGCATTTTTTGCCCTTTTTCAGCAAATAACTGTACATAGGCGTCACTTTGTATAGGCATATCTAAAGCTGTATCAAGAAAAGAAAGATTATTTGCATCAATAACAGCTTTTCCTCGCATAAGTGGTATATATAATTCATCTTCTTCTACTTTTGTATTCTCAAAGTCAAGCACTATTGAATCTGAATACAAACTCGCCTCATCTAAGAAAAGACTTATATCGTGAAAATCAAATTTTTTGATATCGTAAACATAGGCAGTTTCAAAATCAAAAGTTGTTTGCTTTCCGTTAGTTAATAGAGATAGTTCTTGAGATTTAGCATCAACATAGCCTGATAGTTTCAGCCTTTCACCAAGAAGATTGATATTTGCAGTGACAACAGTTTCCACATCTTGCGCGCGCACTATTTTAAGAAATTCCTTATCAATTCCAGCAAGATAGTCCGCAGAATAATAATCGAGTTTAAAATCCTTTGTTACAAGATCTACTTTTGCGTCCATATCAAAGATTTGGCCTGAAAAAGTAAGCGTGCCCTCGCTTTGCCCGTATATACCATTAAATAAAACACCAAGGTCAGCAACTCTCACTTTCGCTTGTGTTTTATCATAAGTATCACTATCTAGGTTCAGATTAAAATGTGGAATTTCAATATCTAAGAGGTCTGAATAAAGATTTGTATTTTCAAAATACACATTTGTTCCATCAAAAGAAAAAAATGTGCTCACTTTGGAATCTATCACAACGCCTTTTTTAAGCCAGAAAAATTCAGATAAAACAACGTCTGATGAAAGCTTTACAGTAAGGGGAAAGTCGGGATTAGGTGGTAACTGCTTAGCAATAAGCTCTATTTTTGCATGAAGCTTTGCATCGTCTATAAGCGGAAAAACCCTACCCCAACGAGTGTCATGCGCAATCAAATCGCAAGTAAAGGTAGCTGGTGTGTAGATAATTGTGCCTGTGACATTTGTTTGCTCTTCGCGAACAATGACATCAGTAAAAAGTGCTTCCATGTGTGAAATTTCTGCTTTCATGGAAACATCAGCCTTTAGGTCCACATCAAAAGAGTTTAAATACATCACTTCCTTAGACACAAAAACATTGTCTAAGTCTATAAGATCTATATTAATCTTACCAAGAAATTGCGGCATAACAATAGAAGGCACTGTCCAAGGAGTGCTGTCTTTTACTTCCTTACTTGGGCGCATAGTCGGATTTCTATATTGTGAAATATTTGAACCTTTTATACTATTAATATCTATTGAACTAAAGAACATTAAAACTTGCAAAGAAGGAAAATCTACTGATAATTCGCCTACTTCAAGCCATGTTCCATAATCGTCATTCAATTTAAAATTTTTAATACTTATGGCATCATGAAAAGAAATTTCACCTACTTCAAACCAAATTCCACCCATCATTTCAGGAGTGAGCTTTGCTAGATTTTCTTTTGTAATTCTCGTAAGATAATCATCGGCAAGACCAGAACGTAAGGTAAGAGTTATAAGTAAAGACACAAGCACTGTGAAAAAGGTAAAAAACTCTAACACGCAAAAAGCCAGAGACAAAATGCGTGCATTCAACAAGCGAAGGCTATGAGGAAGAAAGAAGAAAATCTTTAACAAGGCAAGCTTTTGAGCTTGATAAAGTTTTTGCACAAAGTTCATATATACCTATAAAACAAAAAGTTAGAAGGATTGGCCAATACTAATATACACCTGAAAGTCATCAAAAGCAAAGCCATTTTTATCGTCAAAAGGCACAGCGACATCAAGTCGCAGTGGGCCTGCTAGTGTATAATATCTGAGACCAATACCAGTACCAAAATTGAAATCTTCGGTAAAATCAATCTCATAGCTATCATACACATTACCCATATCAACAAATGGAACTATAGCAATTTCATCATTAATTTTATACCTTAATTCAAAAGAGGCTTCAAACATAGAAGCTCCACCAACTGCTTCGCCAAATCTATTTTCTGGCCCTAACTCTTGATAGGAATAACCTCTGACAGAATTTGCACCGCCTGCATAAAATCGAAGCGGAGGAGGAATATTGTTCACATCTTCTGAAAACAAAGCACCCGCCTTAGCTTTAATAGCGGCAACAAGCTTTTTATTTTCCATAAGTTCAAAATAAGTAGAAAAAGAACCTTCAAGCTGGAAAACAGAAAATGCTTCTCTAAAAACACCCACATAGGGCGCAGCTTGCAAAGAAAAGATATATCCTTCAGATGGGTCTAAGGCAGAATTTGTTGCCCTTGAAGTAAAGCGCACAGGCAAGCCAAAATAGTAATAATCATCAACTACATTGGTATGGTGATCTTCTTCGCTTCCAACAACTGCCTGCAAAAAGTAAGAAAGTCTAAGATTATCCACATATTCACTTGCAAGAGGTTGCTCAAAACCTATATCTGTAATAAGAGAAGTAGTAGTATAAGCATCAAAGACTTCTCTTTCTAAGGTAGAAGTGAGATTAAAATCCAGTGATCGCACAAAAACATCAGGTATTTCAAAGCTTAAAATAGCTCTTTGCAAATCTTCCCAATAGTCGAGGTCAATACTGAGTTTTTCAGCTCCATCAAAAAAGTTTCTGTGTTCCCAGAAAAGTTTCGCACCAAAACCGCGTGAAGTGTTATAAGCAAAACCACCACCAAAAGAACGCTGTGTAGAGTCTTTAAGATTAATTTGTACTATATAATCATCACCTTGCGTAAAAATTCTTTGTTCTCTTTCTTCTTTTGTCTCTTTTATAGTTAAATCTCTATTTGACCTTTTCACCGCTTGTATAGAAACATTTGAAAAAATACCCAAGGACAAAAGTTCATTTCTCAAAAGTTCAACCTTTGATTCATTCCATTTTTCGCCTTTTTCCCATGTTTTAATAATTTCAATATATTCTAAAGAGAGCTCATTGCTTCCTTCAAGAACAATGTCTCCAAAAAGTACAAAATCTCGAGGGTTTACGCGTACTCTAGCTTCAAATTCTTTTTTCTCTTGAAAGGCAAAATACCTTGAAAAAACAATTTCAGCAAAAGGAAAACCATTATTTCTAAACCAAGGCAAGACATTTTCTTGAGCCTTCAAAATTTCATCAGTTATAGCAATGCTCTCACTTGCAAGCCCAAATTCATATAAGGAGCGAGGTAAAGGCGGAATCTTATCTTCTAAGGTAAGAGGCTGTTTTATAATAGTTTTTTCAATTTCTTGAGATTTTTCTCCACTTTCCTGTAGCTCAATTTCTTCATCTTCTTCTATGTGTTCGTCAAGTGAGACAATACTTGAGCTTGACATATCGCTACTTATATATTTTTTGTAAATATTTGGATATGTTATATTAGCTGTTATTATTTTATATTGTTCATTTGGCTTAATAAAAACAGTAATCTTTACAGGAAAGACATCATAGTCGATTTCTGAAACAATATCAGCTGAATAATAGGCTTTAGACTGCAAAAAAGTAAGGATATTTTCATTATTATCTCTCACATACTTTTCAAGAGCAAAGGCGTCTAGTGTGTTTTTCTTAACATCATCACTTTCTTCGCCAGATTGTTGTTTTTGCTTATCAAAATTTATAATCTCTTGCTCTAATAATTCGTCTTCAAGTTCATAAACAATTTCATATTCAACAGTTTGCAATCGAAATAAAGACCTTTGTTCGCCAATAGTTAAGTCTTCAGGGCTTGTAGGTTCTATAAAATTGTCTACTGGATAGCTTTTTTCTCTAAAATACACTTCACTTTCTTGGTATTCTGGACTTTGCATATCACTTGAATCTGAAAGGCCTAATGTTTCTTGAATAAAGGAGCATGAAGTCAAGAAAGGGGAAGACAAAAAAAGAACACACGCAAAAAAAGAGAGTTTTTTAAAATATATATTCTTATTTTGCTTTGTGTTCTTCATAATTTTTTTGAAAATAGTCAAAAATGCTTTTATACATTGAAGAGAAAATGCACAACATCGCCGTCTTGCACTACATATTCCTTACCTTCTGTTCTCATTGTACCTGTAGCCCTGCATGCTGCTTCAGTTTCGTGCTTAACATAATCTTCATAAGCAATAACTTCTGCGCGAATAAAACCGCGCTCAAAATCTGTATGAATAATGCCTGCACATTGCGGGGCTTTTTGCCCAATTTCAAAAGTCCAAGCATGCGCTTCTTTTGGACCTACTGTGAAATAAGAAGCAAGGCCTAAAGTCTTATAACCTGTATGAATAACAGACAAAAGTCCGCTTTCTGAAATACCGTAAGATTCGAGCATTTCTGCTTGGTCTGCTTCATCAAGTGATTGTAGCTCTTCTTCTACGCGCGCACAAATTTTTACAATCTGACAATTGCGTTCTTTTGCTAAATTTTCTAAAGCTTTATAGTATTCGCTTTCAGTGGAAAGTCCTTCTTCATCAACATTTGCACAATAAATAAAAGGCTTTGCAGTAAGAAGGCTCATTTCATGCCATTGTTCTGCAAAATATTCACTGTCAGGCAGATTAAACTGTGAAGCAAGCTTTCCTTCATTAAGAAGAGCAAGCAGGGAATTACACTGCTCTGCTGCTTTTTGTGCTTCTTTATCTGTGCGCATACGCGCGAGTTTTTCTTGCCTTTTTGTCACAGACTGAATGTCAGCAAGAATAAGTTCAGTTTCGATTGTTTCTACATCGCGCACAGGGTCGACCTTACCGTCAACATGAACAATATTTTCGTCATCAAAACAGCGCACTACCTCTAAAATAGCAGAAGTTTCGCGTATATTTGCTAAAAATTGATTACCTAAACCTTCACCCTTAGACGCGCCACGAACAAGGCCTGCAATATCTATAAAATCCACAGTTGCATTTATGAGCTTCTGTGAGCTTGCTAATTTTGAAAGTTTATCAAGCCTTGTGTCAGGCACAGGGACGGTTGCCTTGTTAGGTTCTATTGTACAAAAGGGATAGTTTGCTGCCTGTGCGTTTTGCGCCTTTGTGAGCGCATTAAAAAGAGTAGATTTACCAACATTTGGCAAGCCAACTATGCCTATGCTTAAAGCCATATATATTCACCTCAGATTCATTTGATGACAATATTTTGTACTTTTTTATGGCAAAGGTCAAGAAATTTGTGTGTAGCAAAAAAAGGCATAGAGTATAAGCTATTATAATAAAATGATATTTAGCAAAAAATGCATAATAATTTTTTAACATGAAGACAACAAAAAAGCCACATCAACTTGATGTAGCCTTCTTGTTTCATGGAGTGTTTGTTGTAACTAAGAATATTAATTAGCTTGTCTGCTAAAAAAAGTTGGAACTTCTTTTTCTTCATCAGAATAGGTTGACATTTGAGCACCAGGAACATGTGCTTTTGTAAGGTTTCTCAAATAAGTTGGGAAACTTCTGTCATTCATATTTACATCTTGTGAATAAGAAGTATTTAATTGAGCTGGCTGACGGTAGTTTCTTTGTGGTTCAGGTTGCTGTTGTGCTTTTACAGGTTGTGCTTCAAATTGAATAGTATTATTTTTTGAAGCTGTAGAAGCTGAAAATGCTGATGGGTCAGTAGACAGACCTGTAGCAACTATGGTTACTGTAAGTTCATCGCCTGCTTCATCGTCAATAGCAACAGCAGAAATAATATTGGTATCTCTTGAAAGAGAATCTGTAATAAAGCTAACTGCTTCAGCATATTCGCCCATTTCAATATCCATACTTGCTGTGACGTTTACAACAACGCCTTGCGCAGTTTGAATTGAAAGATCTTCTAAGAATGGGCTTGAAATAGCGGCTTTAGCAGCTTCAATTGCTCTGCCTTCGCCTGATGCCTTACCAATACCCATAAGAGCTAAGCCTTTAACTTGCATAACAGTTTTGATGTCTGCAAAGTCAGTGTTGATAAAGCCAGGTTTTTTGATAAGGTCAGTAATACCACGAACAGCACTTGATAAAACATCATCTGCTTTTTTAAGCATGTCCATCATCTTTGCGTTCTTTGCGCCACAATTAAGTAGTCTTGTGTTTGGAACAACAATGAGGGAATCTACATATTCACTAAGTTCAGCTATGCCATTATCCGCTTGTGTCATTCTCTTGTGCCCTTCAAATTGGAAAGGCTTTGTAACAACACCAATGGTCAAAATATCTTTTTCTCTAGCAGCTTTTGCAATAATAGGAGCAGCTCCTGTACCAGTGCCGCCACCCATGCCGGCTGTGACAAATATCATATCAGCATCGCCAATCATATCGCGAATTTCTTCTAAACTTTCTTCAGCAGCGCCCTTGCCTACTTCAGGCTTTGCACCTGCGCCAAGGCCTTTTGTAAGAGCCTTTCCAAGCTGAACTTTATTTGGTGCAGTTGACTTCACCAAGGCTTGCATGTCTGTATTTGCAACAACAAATTTCACACCTGAAAGGTTGCTGTCAATCATTGTTTGCACAGCGTTACCGCCGCCGCCGCCAACTCCAACTACACAGATTTTCGCACCAAAATCATACATAACTTCTTCTTCATGATTGATTGTAAATTCCATAGACAAAACTCCCTTTAAGATTAGCTCTTGCAAGCTAGATAATTTGAGAAACCCATTTTTTCATTCTATTGAAAACAGACTCGAACAAACTAGAATCAATATCTGGACTGATACTGAACTTATGCGCACTTGTTTCTTTTTCAGCACCATAACGTAGCAAACCTACTGCTGTTGCATACTTAGGACTATTTACTACATCTTTCAAACCACCAACTCCGCGTGGTGAACCAAGGCGAACAGGCATCCCAAAAATTTGTTCTGCAAGTTCACATGAGCCTTTAATCAAACATGTACCACCTGTTAAAACAATTCCTGCACCGATTTTATTCTTGAAACCTGATTTCTCAAGTTCTT
>CAYJHE010000098.1:0-9084 GCA_964369675.1 uncultured Desulfovibrionaceae bacterium
TATTGTGCCCTTCCTTGCCCCTGCTGGAGGCATGCCAATAAAAAACGAAGAATAACCATGCTTGTTTAAAGACAAAAACAATGCACGAAGCCAAGAACAAAAAAAGAAGTATAGCCAAGAACAAATAAAAAGTATTGTGAGTATGGCGAGCGAAGCTCAAGCCATACGACAAGTATGGCAATTAAAAATATTATAACTCAAGCCATACGACAAGTATGGCAATTAAAAATATTATAACTCAAGCCATACGACAAGTATGGCTCATTAAAAAAGCCGTGAAAACACTGCGCTTAATAAAAAAATACTGAAAACATTGCCTTTTAAAAATAGAAAGCAGTAGTAAAACTGCCTTTTAAAAAATAAAAAGCAGCGTTTTCACTGCTTTTTATTAAATTTTAATCTCAGGCACTTCAGTTTCCATAATTTTAAAATACAACAACCTACTCACCCATGCATCCGTGCTGGCATAAAGAATTTGCGCAGGACTTAAATTTATCTTTTCCCAATTACTGCATCTCATACTTTTACTCAGCCTACCTTGCAATAATTCAGCACAAAGTGTACGCAAGCCTGAGGAAGTATAGCCCCTTTTCTTGGCTAGTGGAGCTAAGTCTAAGTGTCCTTGCGGAGTGAACTTTCCTCTTTTTTGTAAGAAGGTGAAGTCATCGCGTATAGCAATGCCTACTTTAAGAATATCAGGATTTGAAAGAATATCAATCATGGTAGGCAGAAGTTTTAATTTGTAGAATTGAATAATATAGACGCAATCTTCGGTTGCAAGCTGCATTATAGCAGGCGGGTTCAAAGGGCCTTTCACATAAGTAGGCTTAGATTCTGTATCAAAGCCAAGAACTTTTTCTTCTTTGATTTTGTCGTAGGCATTGAGCCATTCATCTTTATTTGAAATAATTTCTACCTGCCCTGAATAGTTAATAAGGGGCAGTTCTTGTATTTCTTCTTTTGTCAGTGCCATATAGTTACTTTATTGAAATTATTTCTGAATAAATTTGTTTGCCATCTACAATAAGTTTTATTTGTACAAGATCATTACTTGTCACATTCTTGTTTTGTGGTGTGAGCTTAGCACGAATTGTTTTAAGATTTGAGAAAGCGTAAGATGTTGCATTGAGTTTTGTGAAAGGAATTTCTTCGCTTGTGTCTGCTTTAATAAGTGTAAAAGTGGCATCACCAGAAATTCTAGGGATTTTCTTTGTATTTCTTAATGCAAATTCAAGGTCAATGATATTTTCAGATTCAGTCAAGACAATCTTTGTGTTTTCAAGCTTCACAATGCCTTCATCAAGCGTGATTTCAGGCTTTGGCTGAACGATTTCGCTTTGTGGGGATTCTGCAAGCGGGTCATATATAGGTGCTTGCTCAACAATAACTTGGTTATCGCCTTGCATTAAGTCTTCGGCATCGTAGAGATAAGTGAGTGTTATTGGGTCAGTTTGCTCAATAAAGGTGAGATAGGATTTAAATCTTTCCCTTTCAACTTTAAGAGCTGTGAGCTCTTGCATAGTTGAAGATAATTGGTAGTTGAGATTGTAGGTTCTTATTGAATATGTCACAAAACCATAGGTTGAGATCGCAAAAAAGACAATGAGCAATACAAAAGAAAGCAAGAAGAAAATTAAAGTGCTTAATTTAAATGCAACTTGAGTTACTTTTCCATTTTCTCGTGAATATATCATGAGAATTGGTTTTACTTTGTTCATATACGCTTCCAAGTTTCCTTAATGATTAACCAAGTGTCATTGACTTTTGTAAGTACAATTTCTTTTCTGCCAAGGTCAGAATAGCCTTTTGAGTCTGCATACCTTTGCTTCATACGCACAATAATAGTATTGCCGCTTTCATCAAATTCCATTTCTGTAAATTCAAGCTTTGTTGGCTGTTTTCTTGCCCAAATATTTTGCTTGTGGTCAAAAATTTCTTCGCCTTTAAGCTTGCCTTGTACGGCATTTTGAGAATAATAGCTGCGGTACTTGTCTAAATCGCCTGCAAGCCAATCCTTTTGCCATTGACCTACAAATTCGCCAACTTCCTTCTTGATAGTTGCAAAATATGTATCGTAAAGATTGAGTTTTCTAGGCAACCATTCCATTGCGACAATTTTATATTCATTTTTCTTGTCTTTTTGCCAGTAAAGTCTGCGAATACCAGTACTTGTGATGTTTGGAGCTCTGTATTCTTGCTCAAACCAAGTCACCCAATAGTCAGTACCTTCAAGTGCGTAAATTTCACCATAAATAATATTTATCCAAGGTAAAATATTGAAGAAATAATTTTTTTGCTCTGCAAATTTTAAATAGCTTTCGCTTTGAGCTAGTCCGTATTTTGTGGAGTCGTAGAAGTTGAAAAACTCACTTGAACGATTTTCCCATGCATTATTCCAAGCTTTTGTTTTTTCAAGGATTACTTCAGCTTCGGACTTTGATTTTTTAAGAATATTCTTGTCTGCAAGATTTCCAAGGGCTGCAACTTGCACAATTCGATCTTCAGAAATTCCAGCAGGAGCTTGTGCGTCAATTGTTTGTGTTTCAATTGCTTGTGCGGCAACTTCAAGAATTGGAGAGCTTTGTGCAGCATTTGCTTGTGGCTCAAGTTCTTGTGTTGGCAAGTTTTTAGCTTGTGTTTCGTTATAGGCACTATTTTCTTCTGAAACAAGAGCTTTGTTCTGATCTTCATTATTCACTTCAACATCTTGCGCAAGTTGAAGATAGGTAGGCACTTCGCCTTCTGCATCTGTTGTCATGGAGATATTGCTCTGCAATTCCTCTGGATGCATTTCTACGCCGTAGTCAATGCTTTGTGATGCGCTTATTTCATTTGTTTCAGAAAGAGCTATAGTTTGAGAATCAGTAGTTTGTTTTTGCGTGTGATTAGCTAAGGTGTCAGAAGGTTCAAGAAGGTTTTCTGCAAGAACTACAGGTGTGCCTGAAGGCAAGAATTCTGAAAGTTCGGCAAAATCATCTAAGTCAACAGCAACACAGCCTTCTGTTCTTTGCCCTTCAATAGGTAAACCTTTGGAATGTATCCAAATGCCATGTCCTGTTTTTTGTTTGATTTTATCAATAGGGTTAGGATAGTTTAAAACATACGCGCCTGAACCGTATTTTTCAAAGTCAAGCTTGCTGCGTATCTTTGTTGTGACAAAATATACGCCTTCTGGAGTTTTTAAATCACCCTCTACATATTTTTCGCCTTCAACCCTGCCATGTATACTTGGATAGATTTTGTTTACTTTGAGATCATCTTCATTTTCAATAACATAAAGGTATCTATCTGCTTTAGAAACACCAATGAACTTTTCAGGTGCAAAGGGGTTTTCTTTTATATTAACTTCCCAAGCAAGAGCATAATTATGCGCATACAGAAGACTAAGAGTAAGTGCTGCTGCAAAAATTTTGTTCTTCTTCATGTGAATCCTAGCTAAACGCATGTAATAAATAATTGAAATGTTAGGAATATTTTCTTTAGAAAAAGTCTAAATCAAAATATTCCTTCTTTAATACAGTAAATATTATTTTTTTGCAAGCTCAACAAGTTGAGGTCTTGTGAAAATAGAGCGTAAAGAATAACCTGCTTGTTCGATGGCTTCTTTTCCGCCTTCTTCTCTGTCAAGAATAGTTGCTACAGCAACAATTTCCAAACCTGCATCTTTCACTCTTTGGCACGCTTTGAGAAGTGAACCGCCTGTTGTGACAACATCTTCAAGCATAGCTACCTTAGAGCCTACAGGAATATTTCCTAAGCCTTCAATATAGTTGCCAGTTCCATGTCCTTTAGCTTCCTTTCTCACAATGAATGCCGCTATGTTTTGCCCTTTTTCAAAGGAAATAATCGAAGTTGCAGTGACAAGAGGGTCTGCACCAAGTGTCATGCCACCAACTGCGTGCAAGCTTGGTATATCGCTAAGTAAATGGTTGAATAAATTACCTATAAGCCAAGCTCCTTTTGGATTGAGAGCTGTTTGTCTGCCATCAAAATAGTAGGAAGATTTCTTGCCTGATGCAAGTGTGAAGTCGCCTTCCTTATAAGATTTTTCAATAAGAAGCTTTGCTAATTCAATTCTTAACGCTTCGTAATTATTTGCTAATTCAAAAATAGGATTTGTCATTATATTCTTCCTATGAGTTAAAAACTCGGTCTAAGATAGTTTTTTCTTCTTTAAGGTAGGCACTTGCATCAAAAACTGAATCAAGAATTTTTGCGTCAACTTTATCAGTGATTTCTTTTTCTGCCTTGACAACATCAGGGAAATAAGAGCCTGTTTCCCATGAATGCATGGCGCATTTTTGCACAAGAACATAGGCTTCTTGACGTGGAAAACCTGTGTCAATAAGTGCTGTGAGAACGCGTTGTGAGAAAAATAAGCCATAAGATGCTTTAAGATTTCTTGCCATATTTTCAGGAAGCACGCGAAGATTTTTTATAAGATTTGTCAATCTGTGCATGATGTAATCAGTTAAGATTGTGCTGTCAGGCATGATGACACGCTCTACGCTTGAGTGAGAAATGTCACGTTCATGCCATAAAGCTTGGTTTTCTAAAGCTGCCATAGCATTTGTGCGTATAAGTCTTGCAAGACCTGTCATATTCTCTGCTGAAATAGGGTTTTTCTTATGCGGCATAGCAGAAGAGCCTTTTTGCCCCTTGCCAAAACCTTCTTCTGCCTCACGAACTTCTGTTCTTTGTAAGTGGCGAAGTTCAACGCAAAGGCGTTCTATTGTGCCTGCAGTTATAGCAAGAGCAGTGAAGAAATGCGCGTATCTGTCTCTTTGGATAACTTGTGTTGAAATTTCATCAACGTGTAAGCCAAGTCTTTCTAAAGCATTTTTTTCAACATGCGGAGGTAAAAGTGAATAAGTGCCGACTGCGCCAGAAAGTTTGCCTGTGGCAATGCCTTCAACAGCTTGGCTAAAACGCTCTTTGTCTCTTTTAAATTCAGCATAAAAACCAGCCATCTTGAGTGCAAAAGAGGTTGGTTCCGCGTGTATACCATGTGTTCTGCCTATGCAAAGCTGTCCTTGATGCTTGAGGGTGATTTCTTTCAAGGCTTCAAGCATCATGTCAAAGTCTGCAAGAATTTTTTCTCCAGCTCTTTTTAAAAGCACGGCATTTGCAGTGTCAACAATGTCAGATGAAGTGCAGCCTAAATGTATAAAGCGCGATGCAGGACCAACTTTTTCTTCAATGGCTGTTAAAAAAGCGATGACATCATGCCTTGTGACTTGCTCTATTTCGTCTATACGCGCAACATCAAAGGCTGCTTTATCGCGTATAGTTTGCATGCTTTCGCTGTCGATTTTGCCATCGTCATGCCATGCTTCACACACAGCAAGCTCAACTTCTAGCCATGCATTGTATCTATTTTCCACAGTCCAAAGTGATGCCATTTCTTGGCGAGAGTAGCGTTCTATCATAATATTCTCTACATTTATGTTTTTTAATTATACAGCAGCTTTATCAGCCTGAGACTGCTTTTGTGTATTACTTACTTGAGCAGTTTGTTCTTTGGGTGATTTTTCTATTGGCTTAGCTTGTTTTGCTTCGGGTTCATTGTTCTTCTTGTGAGAACTATCAGTAGTTTCAGACTGCGAAGAAGCATTTTTTTGCGTTTTGTCTTTCGAGGAAGAAGAGGCAGAGTTTTTGCCGTACTCAGTGACGTACCAGCCTGAACCTTTGAGGACAAATGAAGTTTGTGAAACCTGTCTTTGAGACATTGTTCCGCAATCAGGGCATGCTTGCGGCTGTTTTTCATCGCTCATTTTGAGCCATTCTTCAAAAGTAGTATTGCAATTATTGCAGTGAAATTCGTATATTGGCATAATAAATTAAAATTTGGATTTGAATTGATTAAATACAAATAGGCGGCATCAAATAAGTGCCACCTTAAACTTTGTATTTACAAGAATTACTTCTTTGCTGCTTTTGCTTCACGAACACGTTCTTTTAAGCGTTCTGCGCGGCGTTTGCGTTTGCGATCTAATTCTTTTTTTCTTTCTTGTTTCTTTTGTGACATAATAAATCTCCTTATTCAAAATGAGCATAATTTATAGTGAAAATTTAAAAACTTACACTTTGCTATAAAGCTCAAGTGGCACTTTAGACTTTTTCTTTTCATCTGTAAAGAGTTAATTTTTCAGCAAATAGCGATATAGAGTTTAAATTGAACTAGAACACATTTTTTTTGGCTCATGAAAGAGTAGTGGAAATTCATTTTTCACCTAAAGAAATTGAATTTTTTGGGAATGAAAATAAACGCTTGCCTAATAAATGAAAATTTTATACCATGTTGTAGATAAAAGTTTTGGCACCTTATTTGATATAAGTATAGCCTCGCTTTTAAATAAAATATTAAAATATTTCTTCTTAGGCTTGCAATTTGAGAGGAACTATTATAAGGTATAGTCTATGGAATTGATAGAAGAACTCGAAGAAGGTATCATTGCTTTAGCAGAGGAGTTGAAAACTCTTCGTGTGGAAAATAATACATTGAAAGGCGAACTAGCGGAAGTTAGGTTAAAACTTTCAAATACTGAAAGCGCCGAGCAAGTGTTGCAAGAAAAAGAAGAGGTCATCAAGAGCACAAATGATCGAATTGACAAACTTCTTTATCTTGTTCGCAATGAACTCCAAGAAAAAAGTAACGATATTTAATCTTTGTCTATAGGTATGGTATGCAAACCTATAATATTACTGTCTGCGACTTAGAAATTTCTTTCAAAACAAGTGTTGAAGCCAATAGAGTATTTAAGGCTGCAAAACTTATTGAAGAAAATTACGAAAGTTTGAAATCCCATGGAAATCAGTTAGACAGGGACAAGCTTTTGCTTGTTCTTGCCATTGGAATTGCTGACGATTTTTTACAGATTCAAGAAGAGCAAGCTCAAATGCTCAAAGTGGCTGAAGGGAAAAATGGTCAAGATGAAACGATAAACAAGCGTCTGGCACGTTTGCTTGATATAGTAAATTCTGTTGAACTAAATAGCTAATTTATTGGTATTTAGCTTTTTACAAACTTTTATTGTTGTTGTTTTATAAATAACATGTTTTTGTCTTTTCTACTTGCAAAATCTTGTGAACTGTTGTAATCTAATTAATATCCTGAAGTGTTCGTGAAGTGTTGGCTCGTGTCGACCTCACAAGCTTAAATTAAGGTGCTAATCCTTTCTTGCCGTGTGCATATTCGCTTATAGTGAAGAGCCTAAAGCAGAAGAGCGGTGCCTGACCTATTCATATAGGTCTGTTACGCGTCTCACTAAACGGCACTTTGGGTATAAGTAATTTAAATTGGTTTCCTTCTAATCTTTTAGAGGAAACCTTTTTTTTAAACCTAAGAGTACATGCTCTTATGGATCTTTTTACAGACAATGGGAGAGTTGTCTTAACTATAGGGAGTTGATTATGGAAATGTATGCAATTATTTGCCTTATTGTAGGGGCAATAGTTGGCATCGTAATAGGCTTTTTTCTGAATAGATATTATTCAGCTAGGCATATAGGCGATGCAAATGAGCTTGCAAAAAGAATTATCAATGAAGCAAGAAAAGAAGCGCAAGCACAGAAAAAAGAACTTTTTATTCAAGGGCAAGACGAGCTCTATAATTTGAAAAAAGAAATAGAGAACGACAATAAAGAACGTGAAAAAGAAATTAAATCAAAAGAAAAACACCTTCAAGCCCAAACAGATAAATTAGAAGAGAAAATTGATAAAGTAAACACGCGTGAATTAGAAATAATTGCAACGGAAAAAGAATTGGTGAAATTAGAACGTCACCTCGAAGAACAAAGTGAACTTATTCAAGAAGAAAAAGAACAGCAAAGCAAACGCTTAGAAGAAATAGCACGCTTAACCGAAGATGAAGCAAAGGAACAACTCTTTAGCGAAATCGAACAAAAAACAAGACACGAAGCAGCTAAAATGATGCGCTTAATCGAGTCTGAAGCAAGAGAAACAGCAGATAGAAAGGCAAAAGAAATTCTTGCTTCTTCTATTCAAAGATACGCTGGCGACTATGTCGGCGAGCAAACTGTCACTGCGCTTACATTGCCAAGTGAAGATATGAAGGGCAGAATTATTGGGCGTGAAGGCAGAAATATACGCGCCTTTGAAACAGCAACTGGTGTTGACCTCATTATTGATGACACACCTGAAACAGTTATCTTATCAGCACATTCGCCTATTCGTAGGCAAATTGCAAAAATGTCGCTTGAGCGTTTAGTGCAAGACGGCAGAATACATCCTGCGCGTATTGAAGACATAGTGCAAAAATGCGAGCAAGAATTAGAAGTGCAAATTCGTGAAGTGGGTGAACAAGCTACCTTTGACGCTGGTGTTCACGGTATTCATCCTGAAATCGTAAGGCTTTTAGGGCAACTCAAATACCGTACTTCCTTCACACAAAATGTCTTGCAACACTCACTTGAAGTTTCTGCGCTTTGCGGAATGATGGCTGCTGAACTTGGTATGGACATCAAAAAAGCAAAAAGAGCTGGCTTATTGCACGACATAGGCAAAGCAGTTGATCACGAAGTTGAAGGCTCACACGCAACTATTGGTGCGGATATAGCAAAGAAATTTGGTGAAAATAAAGAAATCATTCACGCTATTGCCGCGCACCATGAAGACGTGCACCCAGAAACTGCACTTGCTGTCTTAGTACAAGCAGCAGATTCTCTTTCAGGCGCAAGACCTGGAGCGAGAAAGGAACTTCTTGAAAACTATGTAAAACGTCTTGAAGATTTAGAAAATATAGCTACTTCCTTTGACGGCGTTTCAAAAGCATTTGCTATACAAGCAGGACGTGAGCTTAGAGTTATGGTCAATTCAGATAATATCGATGACGACACAACCTATCTCTTATGTAAGGATATTTCTGCACAAATTGAAGAAAGCCTCACCTATCCTGGGCAGATTCGCGTCACTGTTATCAGAGAAAGACGTGCTGTTGGATTTGCAAAATAAGAAACAACTATTCATAAAGTAAAAAGTCGAAATAATATTTCGACTTTTTTTGTTTAAGGAAAAATCTTAAAATACTCATACGATTCCAATTTATTATAAAACACATGTGAA
>CAYJHE010000099.1:0-3925 GCA_964369675.1 uncultured Desulfovibrionaceae bacterium
ACAACACTTTATTCTGTGCTGTAGAAGCTGTGTCAAATTCACATTCCAAAACTCGCCAGGTGTTGTGAGGATGATGTTATTCTCAGAGAAGTTGAGGAGTTTTGCTTCTTGCCATTGATTGAGGATTGGTTCTATCAGTGGTTTGACGTCTATCTGAATTTTTTCTTTTAATTCATCAAAGTTGATAAAACCTTGTTCCATATATTCGCCAACAGTCTTATAAACAAGACTATTGCTTGATTGTTCTTGCATAAACATATAAGGCTTCTTGTTCGCGTTCACCATGGCAGTCCATTCTTCAACATTATTGTTGTTCATCATAAAATGCCCATGTATGCCGCCACCTGCGCCTGCACCAAAGCACAAGCCAGAAGAAACACCCTTTGTGTAAAGATTATAGAGGTTTCTTTCGCGTGAGGTTCTACCCCAGTGGCTAAGTGAAAGTCTGCGGTAGAAATTAGATGTTAAAATTTCAACACATTCAGCATACATGCTTGAAAGCATTTCAATGTCGGCACCTTCAGAAATTTTGCCTTCTTCAATAGCTTTGCCAAGTGGAGTTGTGCCAAAAACCTTGAGTTGATAGCAGTCAAAACCATCGAGTTTTAACGACATGGCAATTTCTAAATCTCTTTTCCATACTTCCATGCTTTGTTCAGGAAAACCATAGATAAGATCAAGTATAACAGCAGCTTGATCGTAGGATTGTAAGCGGTTGATTTGTTTTATAGCTGTTTCTTGGTCTGCTATACGACCCATTTTCTTGCGTATCTTTGTGTCAAAAGTCTGCACACCAAGTGAAAAACGGTTTGCGCCGCCCCTAAAGCAAGCTTCTATCTTATCTTCTTCAAAATTATATAAGCGCCCTTCAATGGTGATTTCACAATCATTTGCAAGGGGAAGATACTTGCCAAGGGCAAGAAGTGTGCGTTCTAAATCAGCGGCATCAAGAGCAGTTGGAGTGCCACCGCCAAAATAAATGGCGTGAATAGGCGATGAAGTGTAAACTTCTCTATCTGCCCACATTTCTATTTCTTTAATTAATGTATCTGTGTAGCTCTTGCTAAAATCATTTGTGAAAGGTTTATTATAAAAACCACAATAAAGACAATGAGTTTGGCAATAAGGAATGTTCACATACACAACTGTTTTCCCAGTTCTTTTCTTGTGGGAAAGTTCTTCTGCTCTTGCTTGAACTTCTTCTTCACTCAATTTTTTGCTTGGCATTTCAGGGTGAGCAAATATTCTGCCGTTAAAGGCATGCGCCAATGGATTGTTGTCTATTTTAGCATAATATTGCGAAATATCACCCTCCTTTGTAAGCGTGTGGGCAAATTCCATTTGTGCAGGATTTACATCCTTCGAAGGTTTCATTATTAAGGCTCCATCATTTGTTTTATAAAGGAATGGTTTTGTATTCTGAGTTATTGCAAATAAAATTATAGTGCAATTAGTCTGTTTTATAAATCTAACTTTTTGCAAAATATTTCAAGAAAAGTTAAATGTCAAGAACTTTTTAATGTTATTTGAATTTTTTTTAATTAATAAAATAAAGTTGTTTTATACTTTTCATGTGTTTATGCTTCTTATTATTCTTTTGTTTTTCTTTATCTTCTTTTACATGTTGACTTTTTATATTAGTCTGTTTATTTTCAATCTCAATGTTTCCTCTTGAAAACAATTAAAAAGACGCTTGTTAATATGAAAGACTTTAAAATATCCACATATATAAAACCCTATCTTGGCTCATTTACCTTGGCTGAACTAGGTGTTTTTCTTGAAACCTGCATTGAACTACAGCTTCCTTTAATTATGGCTGTTTTAGTCGATAAGGGTATTTTATATAAAGATATGGATGTGATTAAGGAATATTCGCTTTACTATTTACTTTTGCTTATCATTTCTATTCTTTGTGTTTTTCTTTTTGCTTTTTCTTCTGCAAAGGCAATAAATGGCTTTAGTTCTGACTTGCGCACTTCTTGTTTTTCTTTTATCTATAAGCTCAAACTAGCTGAAATTCATAAACTTTCACTTGCTTCTCTTATAACAAGACTTACTTCTGACATTAC
The DNA here is from genome assembly GCA_964369675.1 of uncultured Desulfovibrionaceae bacterium. Taxonomy (GTDB): domain Bacteria; phylum Desulfobacterota; class Desulfovibrionia; order Desulfovibrionales; family Desulfovibrionaceae; genus CAYJAZ01. Next base: position 2,070 of record CAYJHE010000099.1, read on the forward strand.
TATTTTGCAAGACTCCCTAGCCCTTGTTTTGCGTTTAGGTTGCAGAGGGCCTTTGCAATTATTTGGCGGAATAATAATGCTTTTATTTATCAATGCTAAATTTGCTCTTATCTTGACTATTACCTTGCTTGTACTTTCTCTTTTTGTGTATTTTGTGATGTCAAAAACAAAGCCTTTATACAAAAAAATTCAAGAAAATTTAGACACACTCAATTCTATATCACAAGAAAATATTGTCGGAACAAGAACAATAAAAGCCTCTACTGGCGAGAAATTTGAAGAAGAACGCTTTGATAAAGTAAATGCCAAGCTTTGTTTAAAACTTTTTCGTGTGCAAAGATTGATGTCTTCGCTTTTGCCTGCCTTTATGATTGTGATGAATGTGACACTTGCCATACTTTTATATGTAGGCGCATTTGATATAGAGAATAATAGCATAGAAATAGGTGAAATGATGGCAACAATAAGCTATCTTACACAAATCCTTTTTGCGCTTATGATGCTTGCTATGATTTTTCCAAATATTTCTAAAATATCAGTCTCTTATGCTAGAATAAAAGAAGTTTTTACTTTGGAACAAGAAGAAAATGAAGCTGAACAAAAATGTGCATTAGAAGCTATAGAAAGAATTGAATTTAAAGACCTTTGCTTTAACTATGCAAATCATGGAAAAAGTGAGAGCAATAAACACGAGAATGCAGCCGATAAAGCAGTCGGTGAAGTAGCCGATAAACAAGACGAAATGGTTTTAGATAATATCAATTTCCACATAAAAAAAGGCGAAAAAATTGCTCTTTTAGGCCCAACTGGCGCAGGTAAATCTTCAATGGTTAAACTTTTGTTTGGCATGTATGAAGCAAGCGCAGGTAATATCTATATAAATGATAAAGATATTTCTTGTTATAATATCAATGAGATAAGAGATAATATAAGCTATGTGCTTCAAAGAAGTGACCTTTTTTCTACTTCAATTAAAGAAAATATCACTTTTGGTGATGAAGGCTTTGAGATTGACGACCTACACAGAGCAACCTCAATTGCGCAAGCCTATAATTTTATTAATGAATATGATGAAGTTTATGAAAGAAAGCTTGGCTCAAAGGGAGTTGGAATTTCAGGAGGGCAAAGGCAAAGAATAAATCTATCTAGGGCATTTTTGAAAAGCACGAGTCTTCTTATACTTGATGATTGCACCTCAGCACTTGATTTAAAAACAGAGTCTGAAGTTTTTAAAGCTATAGAAAAAAGGCAAATGCATAATATGCTTATTCTTATTTCTCAAAAAGTCATTAGTGTGCGCAAGATGGACAGAATCTATCTTATGGATAAGGGGCGCATTGTTGCAAGCGGTAAGCATGAAGAACTTCTTCTCAACTCTGAGCTCTATAAACAAATCTGTCTTTCTCAAAATATAACATAGGTTTAGTATGCAAAGATCATTTCTTGATATAAATAAAAAACTCTTCGTTTATATAGGCAAAAGCAAGTACTTGCTTTATGTCATCTTTGCTATGGTGGTGATTTCTTCTCTACTTGGAGCTTTGAAGCCTGTTTTTATTGCGCAGATTATAGACCTTCTTACAGTGGCTTATTCAAGTAAAAACTTAGACCAAAGACATTTAATTACTCTTATATTGCTTTTTGTATTTTCTTCGTCAGCCTCGGCAATAATTCAATACATACAAGGCTATTTTTCTTCGCACTTTATTAAGGAATTACTGTATAATTTGCGTAAAGATGTTTTTGCTGCTCTTTCTTCTATGCCTATTTCTTATTTTGATAGGCAAAGTCATGGCGATATAATGAGCAGATTAGTGAACGATACTGAAAATGTGGCACAAGTGCTCTCACAGACA
>CAYJHE010000099.1:3935-9039 GCA_964369675.1 uncultured Desulfovibrionaceae bacterium
TATTTTCTTACCTTCTTCGCTCTTTTTTATTAAATTCCTCTCTAAGAAAATGCGCTTCTACTTTAAGGAAAAGCATAAAGCTTATGGTGAGCTAGAAGGTTTTATTGAAGAAAACATCTATGCCTATGAAACGCTTTTTGCCTTCAATAAAAGGCAAAGTGTTCATGCAAAATTTAATTCAATCAATAGCAAGTATAAAAAATATTCAACAAAGGCAAGTATCTTGACTTGCATTGTGAACCCCTTGCTCAATGTTTTGTCAGGTTTCACCTATATAGCTGTTTTAGTTGCAGGAATGTATATGCTTCTGCAAGAGAGCATCAGCTTAGGTGTAATTCAGCTTTTTCTTATGTATGTGCGCACACTTAACTATCCATTGAATAATATCACCTCTTTATATGCACAAATTCAAACAGCCTATGCAGGCGCAGACAGGCTTTTTGACCTTTTAGAAGAAGAAAAAGAAGCAATATTTGTAGCTAGCCAAAATGAAAAGAGCATTGCAGAAGGTGAAATAGAATTTATCAACATGAATTTTGGTTATATGACTGAGGAAAAAAATAAAGAGACAGACAAAGAAGAAAAGAGAAGTAAAGAATATAAGAGAAATACTTCTGTAAAAGTAAGAAAAGCCGAAATAAAGCAAGAGTATAAGTTAGTTTTGGAAGATTTTAATTTGAAAATTGCAAAAAACGAGAAAGTGGCTCTTGTTGGTGAAACAGGCTCAGGAAAAACTTCTATTATCAATGCTTTTATGCGCTTTTATCCTTACCAATCGGGGCAAATCAAGCTCGATGGCAAAAATATTGAAGACTATGACTTAACCTTATATAGAAAAGCAATCTCCCTTGTTGCGCAAGAACCTTTTCTTATGTCTGAGAGCATTGCAGCGAATATCTCTTATCCAAATTCATCTTTAGAAATGAGCCCAAAAAAGCAAGAGAAAAAGGAAGAGAAAAACAAAGGGCAAGAAGCTCTTGAATTTGCTGCAAAAAATGCGAATGCTGCTGATTTCATAAATAAGCTTCCAGAAAAATACAATACAATGCTTTCAAGTGAAGGCAAAAATCTTTCCTTAGGTCAAAAGCAGCTTCTTTGTCTTGCAAGAGCTTTTATGAAAGACGCGCCTATACTGATTATGGACGAAGCAACAGCAAATGTGGACACTTTGACAGAAATGCAAATACAAGAAGCTATATTTAAACTCATGGCTAATAAAACATGCATTGTGATAGCGCATAGATTGTCAACAATTATTAAAATGGATAGGATTGTTGTGCTTGAGAAGGGTAAGATTGTTGAAATGGGCACACACGAAGAATTGCTTGCAAAAAAAGCTGCCTATTACGATTTGTATACCTATCAATTGCAGTATGCAGAATAAATTTTACCTTGAAATAGTTCTTTTAAAAAGAAATTTCCTTGTAATGATACATATTCTCGTCAGCCTTTGACATGACTTCATTAAAACTATTTCCGTCCCTTGGGTAGCTTGCAAAGCCAATGCTGACTGAAATATTGATGTGATTTGTGTCAATAAAATAGGTTTCTTCAGCCATATTGAGTATGAGATTTTGTATCTGCAGACAGGCATATTCCTCTAAGGACTTGGGAATTAGTACAATAAATTCATCATCTTTGATACGCGCTAAAAAAGTGTCTTCTGTGAACTGTTCTTGTAGTCTTTTTGCAAATGAAATGAGTAACTTATTTCCAATTTCAAAGCTGTATTTTTTATTTATATTTTTAAATTTATCTAAATCAAGATAGAAAAGAGTAAAGCCATTTTTGCTCCAATCTTCTCTTTGTTTTGCATAATAGTGTAGAGCCTTTATATTATTTAATGAAGTAAGTGTGTCTATACAAGATTTTTCAAAAGAGTTTTGCTTTCTTTTTTCAATTTTTCTTACAAAAAGATATAAAAGCAAAGAAAGAGAAATACAAGCTAAAGCAAGGATAACTAACTGTATAATCTCATAAAAAAATGCATCTCTGTTATACACAGTAAAGCGCCATTCACCTTGCCCAATGCGAATGTCATGCGAGGCAAAAGCTTGGTCTATGGCAAAATTTTCGCTTTTATAAAATTCGTTTTTTTCGTTCATGTAAGTAGATTCGATATTGATTTCGTAAGAGAAATCAAGTAAATCTCCTATGCCTGTTTTTGCTATGAGCGTAGAGGGGTCAATGGCAACGGCAACAAAACCCCAAAATACTTGCTCATTATTTACTGTATAATAAACAGGATTTCTGGCTATAATAGCAAGCATTCCTTGTTTTAAAACATAAGGGCCTGAAAAAACAGTTTCACCGCTTTGTTTTGCTTTGATGGCTTCTAGCTTTGTTATATCATCAACTAAAACATTATGCCCAAGCGAAGCTTTATTTAATTCAGGCGGGTAGGCATATTCTACTACGCCTTGCGGCAAGAAAGAAACAGCTATATAGTCCAATGGATTGTAGATAAGTTGTGCAAGTTTTTCAAATTGTTCCTTATCAGGTGTGGCCTTACTTAATAATAAGACCTCTTCTATAATGTCTGTTTCAGAAATAATAGTATTCAATTCATCAGCAAATCTATTTGCATAGATAGTTGCTAAGGAAGCAGTTTTTTCCTTTTCTGAACGCATAAGATTTTCATAGCGCGTGCCAATAGCAAGGGCACTAAGAATAAGAAGGAGAATAAGTGTGTAACGTGAATACTTCATAGCTTCCTCCTTGTAAAAAAGTGCAATGTAAAAACCTGCAATCGAATAAATCTCGAAAAGCTGTTTTCTAAAGCTTAAGGAATAAAATGCGAATAGTTCCTATTACTATTATTATGCATAAAGTGAAAATAATGTCAAGAGGAGATTAGATTTTAGGAAAGCAAAAATGTGTAAAAGTTGATTTTTATTCAGCAAGAATATTTTTAAATGCTTCTTCATCAAGAATAAAGGTTTCATTTTTGGAATAAGGGCCTATGATTCCGAGTTTTTCTAGTTTACGCAGGTTTTTATTTAGCGTTACTCTGTGCACACCTAGAACATTGGCAAAATCTTGCTGGTTTAAATCAGTTTTTGCATAGAGGATTTCACCTTTTCTGATAAGGTGTTGCTCAAGAATAGTGCAAATAAGGTAGAACATACTCTGTGAAGGAAAGAAAATGCTTTGATGTGCAAAGAGCATAGTCTTTGTTGAAAGGCTTTGAATAATACCAAGAGTAAGGTCTTGATGTTTAGTTAAAAGCGTGTTGTAGACCCATTCTCTAGTGAACATATAGAATGTGCTATCTTGTGTGAGTATTATTGAGGAATTTGAGGGTTGGCCATCGAAAAAAGCGCCTTCTCCAATAATGTTTGGTGCTTTTGCTTTCCACAATAAGCGTTCTCTGCCATCTGGCAAAATGAGATTTAATTTTACTTCACCTTTTTCTAAATAATAAAGTTGGTTCCAAATTTCACCAGCTTTTAAAAGTTCATGCCCTTTTGTTTTTGAAACTTTTATTCCTTCATTAAATACTTTATCCCATTTTAACTCTAAAGGAGGAACAGTAATGACAGAACTTTTAACAGATATTTCCATTTGTTAGCACCTTATAGTTAAAATATATAGAGAAAAAATAGAGAAAAAAAATAGAGAAAAATAATTTTTTTTTATAATTGTAGTAAGAGCTACATTTTTTGTCAAGCTGTAGTGCTATACAATAAGAGTGCTGATGAAAAAAGTAACAAGCACAAATTTTACTACATAAATATTATGTGTAATGACTGCTTTAGGCAAATAAAAAAAGAGGTACTCTATGTCTCAATATGATGTAATTATTGTTGGAGCGGGACCAGCAGGCATGACAGCGGCAATTTATGCTGTGCGTGCAAATCTTAAAACATTAATGCTAGATCAGCTTGCTCCCGGTGGTCAGATTATCAATACAAATGAAATTGAAAACTATCCTGGTGTTGGAGCAATTAATGGTGCAGAACTAGCCATTAAAATGTTTGAACAAACACAAGAACTTGGTGCAGAATTTGACTATAAAACAGTGACAGCAATCGAAGATAAAGGCGCGATTAAATTAGTGAAATGCCTTGAAGACGACACTGTATACGAAACAAAAGCTGTGATACTTGCCTCAGGAACACGCCCTCGTAGACTTGGCATTCCAGGTGAAGAAGAGTTTGCAGGTTCTGGGCTTAGTTGGTGTGCTATTTGTGATGGCGCACAATATAAGGGTAAGGATGTAGTTGTTATAGGCGGAGGAAATTCTGCAGTTGAAGAATCCCTTTACCTTGCAAGCATCACAAATAAGCTCACAGTTGTGACCATGTTTGACCTTACAGCAGACCCAAAAGCTTGCGATAAATTACGCGCACTGCCGAATGTGACTATTTATCCATACCAAGAAATTATAGAAATCACAGGCACTGATAAGCTTACAGGTATACGCTTTAAATCAACAAAAGAAGATGCAAAAGAATATGAAGTTTCATGTGACGGCATTTTTGAATATATTGGTCTTGAACCTACAGCTACTTTTTGTAAGTCTTTAGGAATATTGAATGAACACGGATTTATTGAAGTTGATCACAGCATGAAAACAAAGATAGATGGTATCTTTGGTGCAGGCGACATCAATACTAAGTTTATACGTCAAGTGGTAACAGCTTGCTCAGACGGAGCGATTGCTGCAAATTCAGCACAAAAATATGTTGAAAGTCTACACTAATAGTTAACTATATATTTAATATATCTTAGGAGAAAGAAATGATTAAAGAAATGACAACAGCAGAATACGATGCTTATGACAAAAAAGGTGCGATACTTGTAGAGTTCTACTCTAAAACATGTGGTCCTTGTAAGATGCTTTCCTTTGTTTTGAAAGATATTGATAAAAATGACCCTGATTTTACTATTTTCACAGTTGATTTCAATGAAAATGAAGACTTGAAAGAAAGAATGGGCGTTAAGGGCTTTCCTACCATGCTTTTCATGAAGGACGGCGCAGAAGTTTCACGCTTAGAAGGCTTAAAACAAAAACCAGCTATCTTGGCAGAAATAGCGAAAATCAAGGGTTAATGTGAATGGGCTTTAGCCCATGAACAAAGGCTTTAGGAGCGAAACAATT
>CAYJHE010000100.1:0-8857 GCA_964369675.1 uncultured Desulfovibrionaceae bacterium
CGCATGCTAAGGTTTCCAAAGGAAATTATTTCCTTTGGTCGCCGAAGGCAAAACTAGACTTTAAAAATAATTTATGCTATTTGTCAGTAAACTCAGTGTATTCAAATCATACATTAATTTATTTCAAACAAAGGAGTCTCATACCATGAGTACAGAACAAACATGCGCAAAGATAGATGCATGGTTATCAAACTGGCAATCCGATCCGCTTAAAGCAAAAGAAGCATTTAACCTTTATTACAATTGGTTAAAAGAGCAAAATCTTGAATTAGATTTTAACGAAAGAGCAGGTATAAGCTACTCACTTAGGGCAAAACATGCCGCACAGAGTCAAAGAACACTATTTGTTCTTGTTGATGTTGTTGATGACGACCCAAGCGAACGCTGGCTTTCAGTTTGTTTTTATAATGACATGGTGCAAGACCCTGATGAAATTGGTGATTTCGTACCAGACGGTCTCATGGGTGAAGACGCTCTTTGCCTAAATTTAGACGAAGAAAATGAAGAAATGAAAGAATATATCTTCAAAAGAATACAAGAAGCTGCACAAAAAGCAGCAGAATAAGCTAGGCTATATTAGTAAAAAAGGTTAAGTATGTAAATACTTAACCTTTTTTTCTACAAAAACTTTTCTTGCACACTCTGTGGAAAGGTGCAGATTTTAAAATCTTTATTGATACATGCATGCAAGGTCATACCCTCAGCCATGATTTTTGTCTTTGTTTCATCTAAAAACTGATAAGAAAAACATATACTTGCTTTTTTTAATTCACTCACACCAAGGCGTACATATATGAGATTATCATAGCGTATAGAAGAGCGATATCGCATATGTGCTTCACGCACAGGCAAGAAAAGGCCGTCTATTTCTTCCATTTGCGAATAGATAAAACCCACTTCTCTGCCTAAATAGTTTCTTGCTCTTTCACAAATATGTAAATATTCTGCATAATAAAGAACACCCATTGCATCAGTTTCACCGTATGAAACATAGTGTGGCATATCCACAATTTTACCCATTGGCTCAATAAATTTCACATAAACCTCATTTATACTATTTTATTTATCATCATTATGATAGATTTCTACGTTTTCTTCCTCTGCCAATATATAGAAAGTTTCTCTTATACATTGCAAGGAAAAAGCAAGCAAAACAGGTCCAATTATAAGGCCTGTAGCACCAAAAACAGCAAGTCCGCAAAGAATAGAAAGCAGTAATACAAAGAAAGGCGCATTTATTCCGTGCGAAAGTAAGTAAGGACGCATAAAGTTATCAACAGCAGCCACAACAAGCATACCCCATATTCCAAGCCCAAGAGCCATATAAGGTGAACCAGTTAGCCATAAAACAAAAACTAAGGGCACCCAAACTAAGGCTGTGCCAATAAAAGGAATAGGCGCAACAAGGCAAGCTAAAAGCCCCCAAAACAAAGGTTCTGGCACAGCAAAAATATGAAAACCTATAGTACAGGCAATTCCTTGTAATAAGGCAACTAATAATATACCCATCACAACGGAACGAAGCGCACCTCTGATAGCGTGTATATATCTATCAAACATAACTCTTTCTATTCTAAAAAGCCCAAGAGAGAGTTTTTTAATTTGATTTGCATACATCACACTTATTGTAGCAAGCACAACAAAAACAAAGAGAAACCAAAAGTAAGACATAATATTTGTTGCTATATTTCTTGCAATACCAGCAGAATTAGTTACGGCATAACCAATAAGTGTATTGATGGTTTCTTCCATATTGCTATTTAAAGATTCAACAAAATTATTGAGTTCAGGAATTGACTCTACCCATCTTTCAAAAGTATCCAAATAACTTTGTATACTTTCAGGTATTGGCCAGCCTGCTTTTCTCCATTTTTGTAATAGTACAACTCCATTTATGACTTGCGGAGTTACCATTGAAATAACAAGTGCAACAGGGAGCACAACAGAAAGTACAATCCCTAAAACATATATAGCCATAGCTTTTATAGGTTTATATTTTGTATTCAATCTTTCAAAGAATGGATAAGAGAGCAAGGCAAAACAAGCTGCTAAAAAAACAGTAGCAGGATAGGGGTAAAGAAGAATGCCGCATGAAACAATAGCTAAAATAACAAGTGTTCTTTCCATACTTTTCCATAAAAACAAGCGTTTAAAATTTCAATATTTACGACCTTATATCACTTTTATTTCTTAAGCAAGTATTCATAGTCATAATTTAAAAAATTATAATTCTTGCTCATGTCAATTTTTAGACATTTTTTAGACTTTTTTTATTTGGCACACAAATTGCTATAGATAATAATAGAAAAGTTAGAGGGAAAAAATATCCCTATCACATACATTAAATCCAAGGTCAGGAGAATACCCTATGCAATATTCAATTTCTACAAAAGCACATTTACTAAATACTGACCCTTCAAAAATAAGCCATGATTCTAATTATTACCACGAAGTTCTTACAAAACTAACCGAACATGCAAATAATGCAGAACAAAGCATTGACGAAAGAATTGAAGAAATGCAAGAAGCTTTTTTAAAGATATTTGACTATATCATGAATGAGGAAAAAATATCTAGGCAGGAAAAAATTATCATTTCGCTCACAGAAAAAGGCACATTAGAAGTCAATGAGCACAGTGAGAGAAAAAGAATAATGTATGCGCTTTCACAAAATCCGCAAACATTAAAGATTATGCAAAGGCTTGCAGCTGATGCTCTTCTCAAAAGAGGTATACAAAATATTAAATACGCAAATACCATGCCTACAAATGGTAGTCAAAGCGATAAACTGAGCGATAAATTTATCTACCAAACCTCAATAAAAGGCGCGTTATCACATTTTTATCTTGTGTAGATTAAGAAAAAATATCTTCGAAAAAATAAAGGCAAGTCCAAAGGATTTGCCTTTTGCTGTTTTTTAAGGAGGGGGAGCAGCATTATTGTCGTTCGAGAGGGGGAACTTACGTTTTTATCAAAAAAACGTAAGTTCCCCCTCTCGAAAATATATCTCAATCAATTAATCTAATTGTCCTGCTTCTTCTTTCATTTCAAAAGCTTCAATAATATCGCCAATTTTTATATCATTATAGTTTTCAAGTGATGTTCCACATTCAAAACCTTTCATAACTTCTTTTGCATCGTCTTTGAAACGCTTGAGTGAAGAAATTTTACCTGTATAGATAACAACACCTTCACGCAATAAGCGCACACCGCAGTGGCGTGTAAGCTTACCGTCAACAATATAAACACCTGCAATAGTGCCCACTTTTGAAAGTGAGAAGGTGTCACGCACTTCTGCTTGACCAAGGTATACTTCTTTTTGCACTGGTGCAAGCATACCTGCCATAGCAGCGCGGATTTCTTCAACTAATTTATAAATAATGTCATAGAAACGTATGTCTACATGTTCGTTGTCAGCAACTTCTTTTACCTTTGCAGTTGGCTTTACGTTAAAGCCTATAACAATAGCTTCTGATGCTGCTGCAAGCATGATGTCTGATTCTGAAATAGAGCCTGCACCACCGTGAAGAACAGCAATACGCACTTTTGGAGTGGATAATTTATGTAAAGCTTCTGTGATAGCTTCAAGCGAACCTTGCACGTCAGCTTTGAGTATGAGGTTCAATACAAGAGCTTCTGCTGTGTCTGCTTTTCTTGCAAGGAAGGTTTCAAGTGTTACCTTTGATTCTTTTGCAAGCACTTTTTCACGCAATTTCACTGCTCTAGCATCAGCAATTCTTCTTGCCATTCTTTCGTCTTGTAAGGAAACAAATTCCTCACCTGCTTCAGGAACACCTTCAAAACCTTGAACTTCAACTGGAATAGAAGGTCCAGCTGACAAAATTTTCTTTCCTTGGTCATTGAAGAGTGCACGCACTCTGCCTGCAAAGACGCCACAAACAAAGCTATCGCCTTGATTGAGTGTACCCTCTTGAATAAGCACAGTTGCAACAGGCCCACGACCCTTGTCAAGCTTTGCTTCAACAATATGTCCGCGTGCATGCTTATCAGGATTTGCTTTAAGTTCCATAAGTTCAGCTTGCAAGGTGATGAGTTCAAGTAATTCATCAATACCTTCGCGTTTTTTTGCAGAAAGCATTGTTGTAACAGTGTCACCGCCCCAATCTTCTGCTTGTAAACCTAATTCTGCAAGTTCACGCAAAACTCTGTCTGGGTTTGCACCCTCTTTATCCATTTTGTTTACTGCAACAATAATAGGAACTTCTGCAGCTTTTGCATGGTTGATAGCTTCCCTTGTTTGCTCCATAACACCGTCATCGGCAGCAACAACAAGAACAACAATATCAGTAACTTGTGCGCCGCGTAAACGCATAGCTGTGAAAGCTTCGTGGCCTGGAGTATCAAGGAAGACAATCTCACCGCGTTTTGTACGCACATGGTAAGCACCAATATGCTGAGTGATACCACCTGCTTCGCCGTCAGTCACATTTGTTTGACGTATAGCATCAAGTAAGGAGGTCTTACCATGGTCAACGTGACCCATGATAGTCACTACAGGCGGACGCACTTTGAGCATTTCAGGCGCGTCAACTTCTGTTGGCAAGATTGCTTCTTCGGCTGAGAAACCGACTTTTTCTACTTCGTATTCAAATTCAGCAGCAACAACAGAAGCTGTGTCAAAATCAAGTGAAGAGTTAATGGTTGCCATAACTCCTAAACCAAAGAGAATCTTGATGATTTCACTGGATTTAAGACCCATTTGGTGTGCCATATCAGCAACGCGAATAGCTTCTTCAATACGAATCTTTCTCTTTGCTGCTTTCATTGGCGCAGTTGTTGTAACTGTTGATTTTAGATCTTTCTTCTTTGGTTTTCTTCTACGTCTTGGAGAATCATCATCCTCCATACCAAACATATATTTATTCATCTTGAAATCAGTTTGCGGTGTGCTTTCACTGAACTCATTTGTTTTTTTATTCTTATTACGTTTTTTACGGCTTTGTTCTTCAGCTACAGGGAAAGGCAAGTCCATAGATGTGCGAGGTTTTTGTGGACGCGGCGCTTGTGTGCGTGGACGAGTGTCTGCATCTTTATCTTTATTAAAGCCACCTGGTGCGTTAAAGCCGCCTCTTGCGCCGCCTTGCGGTCTGTCACTTCCGCCTCTATCATTTTGTGGACGTGCATTTCTGTCATTTGGACGCGCATCTCTATTAAAAGGTCTGTCACTTCTTTCGTGAGGTCGCCCGTCTCTGTTGAAAGGCCTATCGTTTCTGTCGCCCCTATCATTTTGGGAACGATTATCTCTATTAAATGGTCTTTTTTCTCTGTCACGATTCTCTCTATTCTGACTTTCATTACGAGAAATTTGTTCAGCGCTAGGTTTAGAAATGACGCGAACTTGAGAACGTGGTTCGTGTATTTCTGGCTCAACTCTTTGCGCAAAAGATTTTTCACCTGCAGGCGGGAGTATAGAAGAAGTCGAAGTTCCGTCAGGCTTTGCAGAAATTGAAGCTGACTTCTTTTTGTCATCAGCCTTATCTTTTGCTTCAGTTACTTCTTTAGCTTCTGTATTAATAGGCTCTTGCACTACTTCTTTAACTTCAGCAGGTTTTGCAGTTGCTACAGGAGTGATGATGCGCGCAGTAGATTGAGAAATTTCTTTCTTTGTTTTTACTTTTTTCTCTTCAGCTTTTTCAGCTTTTTCAGCTTTTTCTACTTTTTCAACTGCTTTCTTTTCAGTTTTCTTTTCAGCAGTTTTATCACTTGTTTTAGCAGCGCCCTTTTCTTCTTTACTTTCTTTTTTAGTTACTTTCGCAACTTTTTCTTCTTTTGTATCAGCTAAAGCCTGTGCTTCTTTACCTTGAACTTCTTTGGCTTGAGCTTTTGCTTTCTTTTCATCACTCAAAGTAGTTTCTTTCACAGCTTTTTCTGTGCTTGCTTTGTCTTGTGGCTTATCGTCTTGTTTAGCTTCAGCTTGAGTGCTTTGCGGTTCAACACTATTACGCTTACGACGAACAATAACTCCTTCAGAAGGAGTGCTTTTTGTAGCAGCCTCTTTACTGTAATGCTTGCGCACAGCCTTTGCATCTTCTTCACTAAGTGAGCTTGTAGAGGTCTTCGCAGCAATATTGAGTTGCTTTGCTTCGCGGAGTATGCTTTGTGTGTCTACTCCAAGTTCTGTAGCGATGTCTTTAATAGTGATTTTTTTATCCATAGTGTTATTAAACCTTCTTGTTCTTCGGTTTTTTTATTTTTATTTTCGACAATAAGCCTTTTTCAAAACATGCTTGGCAGAGGTAATATCCACGGCCTTGCTCTTTTTTATCTTTATCTCTACACAGAATTTCTTGAGAGTTTTTTTTTATTTCATTGTCTGTAATATCGGCTATTTCTCTGTCTATTTTAAAGATAAACCTTAGCAATTCATCTTTATTTGTCTTCATTCTACATGCAATACACATGCGTGTTGGTTTATATATTTGCATTTCACTCAATTAATTATTAAATTCAACTAAACGAACCTTATTTTCATCTTCATTTGAGGCAAGGAAATTGAGTGCCGAACGAATTTCTTGAATACGGTCTGCATTGATCTCTAACTTACTTTCTAAATCTTCATCACTTGCTTCTTTTATTAAATCTAAACTTGTATATCCAGCTTCAACAAAGGTATTGACGGAAATTTCTGCCACACTTGCAAGCTGTTCCAAACCTCGTGCGTATTTTTCACCGCCGCCTGTGAGTTCGGCATAACGAGATTCAGTATAAAGGTCGATTTTCCAGCCAAGCAATTGCGCAGCTAATTTCACATTTTGACCACGCTTACCAATAGCAGCAGTCAATTGTTCATCAGGCACTGTGATTTCAAGTAGATTTTCTTCTTCATTCACAATGATATTTGAAATAACAGCAGGTGCAAGCGCGTTTCTAGCATAAGTTACTATATCTGCTGACCAAATAACAATGTCAATTCTTTCGCCGCGTAATTCTTGCACAATATTTTGTATTCTTGAACCGCGAACACCAACACAAGCACCTACAGGGTCAATGTCGCTATCTTTTGAATACACAGCAACCTTTGCACGAAGGCTTGGGTCACGCGCAACAGCCATGATTTGAATTGTGCCATCATCAACTTCTGGAATTTCTCTGCGGAATAAAGCTGAAAGGTAGTCACGGTGAGAACGTGAAATAACAAGTTGTGGTCCTCTACCCTCTCTTTTTACTTCAATAAGAAGAGCTTGACAGCGTTCATTTCTTTTATAGTGCTCTCTTGGCATTTGCTCTTCGCGTGGTAATAAAGCTTCAATTTTACCAAGATTTACAATAAAACCAGCCTTGTCACGGCGTGAAATCACACCTGAAACAATTTCGCCAATTCTGTCTTTGTATTCATTATAGATAAGACCTTGCTCAGCATCTCTCATACGCTGAATAATAACTTGCTTTGCTGATTGCGCTGCAATTCTGCCAAGATCAGAAATTTGTAATCTAAAGCCCATTTCATCGTCTAACATAATTGAAGGGTCGTGCTTTTTCGCGTCTTCAATGTCGATTTGATTCACATCATTAGCAACATCATCAACAACTATCTTGAATTGATACACTTCAATCTCACCGCTTTCTTCATTAAAACGTACTTCAACATCTAAATCTTCACCGTATTTACGGATAACAGATGTACGCACAGCGTCTTCTAATGTGTCAACAAGTTGTTCGCGTTCAATACCTTTGTCTTTTGCAATTTGTTCTATTGCTTTTTTGAGTTCTTGGCTCATGCTTCAATCCTATATTTTAGTATTATTCTTTGAAAATTTTTGCAATTTCTTCTTCGTCATACGAAAGCGTGTTTTCAGGTTCAACCACTCTGTCAAGTAGTCTTTGCATCTTTGCTTTATCGTTTTTTGAAAGTGCAGACTTTGCATCTGCTTTATTTTGATTTTTAACTTTCTTTGCTAGCTCTTCTGGATTTTCTTCATCTTTGACTGCAAAAAGTTCTTGATCCTCATAATTAGGAACAAGTTTTACCTTTTTAACATTGTCAAATGAAATACTGTATATTTTCGCGCTTCCATCATTAATCATAACATCAAATGATTGTTCGCCAAAAGAAAGAAGCTTGCCTGTAAGCTTTCTTCTTATTTGCTTTTTATCACTTTCTTCAACTATTGGCTGAAATAAATTCACCAAAACAGTTTCGTCTTTATAAGCAAACATTTGTTCAAGATTGAAAAAAGTTCTGTCTAAACCTGGTGTTGAAACTTCAAGTACCCATGCATCAGAAAAAATTTCTTCAACATCAAGCACTAAACCAAGAAGTCTTGAAACCTGACCACATTCTTCAATGCCTGCTTTTTCAAGATAGATGCGAACTAAAGTTTTCACTCCGGGTAAAACTTCAATACCCCATAATTCCAAGTCGAGATTTTTTACAATAGGCATGACATGAAATTCAAGCCTTGTAATCAGTTCTTGCATTTAAAAAAGTCCTCAAAACAATAATTAAAGCCAATATTTTGCATATATAGCTTAATACAAAAAAAGGAAGCCCTAATTAAGGCAACCTCAACTAAATAACAAAAAACTAAGCACAGCTTCTTGCTATGGCTATATATAGGTTAATACATTTTACTTGTCAAGCT
This sequence comes from uncultured Desulfovibrionaceae bacterium, assembly GCA_964369675.1. GTDB lineage: Bacteria > Desulfobacterota > Desulfovibrionia > Desulfovibrionales > Desulfovibrionaceae > CAYJAZ01. The sequence continues at coordinate 8,604 of CAYJHE010000100.1, forward strand.
TTTAATTTTTTTGTTTTTTGCCTTCGGCGACCAAAGGGTTACTACCCTTTGGAAACCCGAATATGCGCGGTGTACCCCTTAGTGAGTGGCTAAAGCAGTTTTTTTATTTTTTTTCATTTGCGAAAAAGTTTTAAGCTTCGCTTAAATACTGTTTCGCGTTAAAAATGGGATTTTCTACATTGAGTTAAAGTAGTCTTCAGACAAAGTGCAAGAAACATCTTCACTTCGTTCAGATGCTTTTTAGGGGCTTTTAA
>CAYJHE010000101.1:0-8788 GCA_964369675.1 uncultured Desulfovibrionaceae bacterium
CTCTATTTTTAAAGCGAAACAGTATTTAAGCGAAGCTTAAAACTTTTTCGCAAATAAAAAAAATAAATTTCCTGCTTCAGCTATACATTATCGCTAGACCGCGCATGCTAAGGTTTCCAAAGGGGATTATCCCCTTTGGTCGCCGAAGGCAAAAAAAGTAATAAACTTATTCTATAGTCAATTCACTGCGCCTTTTCTCAAGCGCATTTATTCTTTCTTCAAGAAGGGCTAATTCTTCCATCATACTATCGACATCTTTTTCTATTTGGTGGAATTCTTTGAGTAATTCAGTTGTTTTAGTGGAATCAGCAAAGACTTCACTATCGCTTAATATACTTTCAACTTCTTGCTGCCTTGAAATAACTTTTTCAAACTCCGCTTCTTTTTTTGCGTATTTTTCTTGTAAAGGTTTTAATTCTTTGTAGATTTTATTTCTTTCTTCTGCTTGCTCACGCTTGACCTTCTTCATTTCTTCACGAGAAAGATTTGCAGAAACTTCTACTTCTTTTTGCGTGCTTTGCGTAGCTGCTTTGACTGTGAGCCTTACTTTTCTTTGAGCATAGTATTCTTCAAAGCCAAGTTCAAACATTTCAATGCCTTGCTCGCTCATTTCCCATACTTCATCTGCAACTTCTGCTAAGAGGTATCTGTCGTGCGCAACAAGTAGGAGCGTACCGTCATAGACATCTAAAGCTTCTACTAAGGCTTGCCTTGATTCTATGTCTAAGTGGTTTGTTGGTTCGTCCATCACGAGAATATTTGCTCTTGATAGAAAGAGTAAAGCAAGGGCTAAACGAGTTTTTTCACCGCCTGACAAGGATTTTATTAATCTTTCAAAATAGGTATGCCCAAGCATGAAAAGTCCAAGAACGGACATGAGCTCTTCTTCTGTTGTGCGCGGGTCTGCTAAACGCCTTATTTCACCTAAGACGTTACCGTCTTTATTGAAAATATCGTGCTGATGCTGTGAAAAGTAGCCTAATTTCGCTTGTGAAGCAAAGGCGAGTGAACCTGATTGTTTTTCTAAATTACCTGCTAATATTTTAAGTAAGGTAGACTTTCCTGAGCCATTATGCCCGACTAAGGCAACTTTTTGCCCTCTGAAAAGTGAAAAAGTGAGGGGTTTCCATACAGAGGTGCCGTCAGGAAATGAAAAAGCGAGGTCTGCAACGCTGAGCACAAGCTTCTCGCATTTTGCCGCACTTGGAAAGGCAAAGGAAAGTTCTTTATTCTTTTTTTCAGGCTTATAGTCTTCTAATTCTTTAGAAAGTTTTTGTGCCATTTTTAGTTTTGAATTTGCTTGCCTTGCTTTTGATGCTTTTGCACCAAAACGGCGGACAAAGTCCATTTTTCTGTCTAATTCTTCTGAAATTCTTTTAGATTCTCTTAATTTTTGCTCTTCTATTTCGTCTTGAATGAGTAAGAATTTTGTGTAAGAAGTTTTTCTAAAAAGCGGCTTTGAAGCGCCAAGATAGAGCACATGAGAACCTATCTTATCCATAAAATACCTGTCGTGCGCGACAAATATGAGCACACCTTTATACGCAAGCAAGAAAGCTTCAAGCCACTCCACTGCGTCCATGTCTAAGTGGTTTGTCGGCTCGTCAAGCAGTAAGACATCAGCACCTGCAACAAGCACGCGCGCTAGTTTTGCTCTTTCACGCCAGCCGCCAGAAAGTTCTTTCATGGATTTTTGCCACTTATCTTCTGAAAAACCTAAACCTGAAAGCACTTCTGCTGCTTTTTGTTCAGGATTATAGCCGTATTTTGCTTCTATATCATGCTGTTTTTCGATGACTTTTTTAATTTTTTGTTCATCATTTGTTTTATGCGCTTCATCCCACTCAAGCCAAAAGTTATGCCAATCAGGAAGCACATCAAGCACCCATTCAAGAAGCTTTTTCTCTAAAGTGTTTTCATCTAAAGATTGCTCAACATAGCCAATTCTACAGCCCTTTGCAAAGATAACCTTTCCCGCATCAGGCGTGTCAATACCTGCAATAATGCGTATTAACGTAGACTTACCGCAACCATTTGGTCCGCACACAGCAAGGCGCATTCCAGCAACTATATCCAAGGAAAAGTCGCTTAAAATATCATTATTGCCATAAGATTTATAAAGATTTTGTAATATGACATTCATTTATTCACACGGCTCCGTCAGGCTGGTATCATCGCAATAGGCTTCTACACCAAAGTTTAACACTTCTTCAAGAGTAGTATTTGAAGAATTTGTATTGGGTTTTGACATGTTTCCTAAAGCTTCTAGTGGGTTAGATGTATTTATTGTCTTTATACTTTGTTTTTTTGTAAGAAAAGCCGGCACGCCTGTATATTCAATAAAGGGTATTCTATTTGTACCTGCGGCATGAAGACGAGATTGATTTATTAAGAGCTTTGCTTGCATGAAAAAGTCTGTAATAAAAGAAGATTGCATGGTATCATTAGAAGAAGTTTGCGCTTCTTGCTTAATTTTTTCTAAGGCAAGTTTAAGAGAATCGCCTTCATGTATATATTTTTGCATTTCTACAACTTTTGCTACATCTTCACTTGCTTCTGCAACAGGTAACCATACAATATCATTTGCCTTTGTTGCTTCTGCACTTCCAAGCAAGTCGACTAAATCACTACAAGCAGAACAAGAAGGTGAAAAGTATATACGCATACTTGCTTGCATAGGATTTTCTTTATGTATTTCATTCATATAGATAGCATAAGGCATAGTGCTTGCTTTAATAATTGCGCCAGCATTGACCAAGAAAAGCAAGAACCATAAGCCCACAAAAATAAAGATATACTTATTTGTAAAACAAGTTTTATAAGATGCTATTGTGACTAATGCTAAGATAAGTGCGATAATAAGGCAAGAAAAACAGGGCGCAGTCACGAGCATAAGGGCAAGCAAGAACATGTCGCCAAGAAGGCCTATAGAGGCAAGAATAAAGACAAGCAAGAATTTTTTTATACACAAAAGCCCAAAAAGAAAGCCAAAGAAAACAGCACTATATATCCATAGAGAAATGCCAAAAAGGGTAAATTCACTAAAAACTTCACACGAGCTAGTCAGGCAGAGAATTTCGCTTGTATCAAAGATATTGAGTAAGGAAAAGACGATACCTAGAAAAGTAAAGGCAAAGGTGGCATATTTAAAATAGGTAGTGTTCATTTAAGCTATCCTTAATTTGATTGAAAAATATAAAAAATATGTATAACAGCATGAAAAAAGGGTCAACTTAAATTCTTTGAATTTTTTTTAACAACAAATAATTATTTTTTTTGCTAACTCCTTTATTATAATTGTTTTTTTCATAAAATATAATGAACTTGCAAAATTATACTTTACACTGTATAAGAATTGTTGCGCTTTTTTTTATTTTATCCTTTGCGCTTTGCATATAAGGAGTTTGCATGTTTGCTTTCATAATACGAAGAATCATCCAAGCAATTATCGCTCTGCTTATCATTAGTATGATTGGTTTTGCGATTAAATATTCTTTTGGTGATCCTGTTCGTGAATTAGTTGGTGTTTCTGTTTCTGTGGAGGAGAGAGAAGCAATAAGGGAACAATTAGGGCTCAACGACCCTATAGTTGCACAGTGGTGGCGATTTATGAAAAACGCCGCTCAAGGTGATTTTGGTACTTCATTAATTTATAGACGTCCTGCAATGGAAATTATTGCAGAAAAAGCACCTGCAACTTTAGAACTTGTTTTGCTTTCGACAATACTCATTATTATCACTTGCATACCCGCAGGGGTTTATTGTGCTATAAGACAAAAAACTCTTTTATCTAGGGCTATTATGGCAGTTTCTGTTATAGGTGTATCCATACCTGTCTATCTTTTTGCCATAGCCTTTATCTTACTTTTTGCTGTTGATTTAGGCTGGTTGCCAGCTTATGGGCGCGGTGACACCGCCATGATTGGCTGGTGGGAAACGAACTTACTTTCGTGGGAAGCTTTCAAGCATATCATCATGCCAACAGTTGCGCTCACTATCATCATGCTTCCTTTATTTATACGCTTGATACGCGCTGAAATGGTGGAAGCCATGCAGACAGAATATGTGAAGTTTGCAAAAGCCAAAGGTTTACCAAACTATGTGATTATCATGCGCCATGCCTTTAGAAACGCGCTCTTGCCTGTTATCACTATGGGTGGTGTGCAGATTGGTACAATGATTGCTTTTACCATTCTCACAGAAACCGTATTTCAATGGTCTGGACTTGGCTTTATGTTTATTTCCGCAGTAGAAAGGGCAGACACACCTATGCTTGTTGCCTATCTGCTTTTTTGCGGAATTGTTTTTGTCGGTGTGAATACACTTGTTGATATTGTCTATGGATTGGTAAATCCAATGGTTCGTATTACAGGGAAAAAATAATGAACAAAATTAAAAAATTCTTTGACTCTGATTTTTGCTACTATTTCCTTAAAGATAAAGTGGCTGTTGTCAGCGCACTTATACTTCTTCTTCTTTTTATAGGCGCATTTGGCGCTCCCTTTATCGCACCTCACACCCCTTACGATGCCACAACAATAGACATTATGGATTCAGAGCTTCCGCCAGCTTGGATGGAAGGCGCTGACCAAAGATTTATTTTTGGAACTGACGACCAAGGGCGTGACATCTATTCTGCCATGCTTTATGGTATGCGTGTTTCGCTTATTATTGGCTTTGGCTCAGTTATCTTACAACTCATACTTGGTATCGTAATTGGACTTACTGCCGGCTATGGTTCTGAAAGGGTAGATAATATATTGATGCGTTTTGCTGATATTCAGCTTTCCTTTTCTTCTTATATGGTTGCTATCTTCTTTGGCGCAATACTTATGGCAGCAGTCGGTGTTGCAGGTTATGAAAGAATTGCCATACCTTTTTTGATTTGCGTTATAGGTCTTTCTGAATGGCCAAAGATGGCAAGAACTGTTCGCGGTTCTGTTTTGGCTGAAAAAAAGAAGGAATATGTTGAAGCAGCAAAGGTTATAGGTTTATCAAAAGCGCACATTGTTTTCCGCCATATCTTGCCTAACTGCCTTACACCCTTACTTGTTATTTCTACATTGCAAGTGGCGCAAGCTGTTATGAGTGAAGCTGCTCTTTCCTTTATAGGACTTGGAATGCCTGTTACACAGCCATCTTTAGGCACACTTATACGTTCAGGCTTCAATTATTTCTTTTCAGGCTTTTGGTGGATAACTTTCTTCCCAGGTATTTTGTTGATTCTTCTTTCTCTTTCAATAAACCTTCTTGGAGATTGGCTTCGTGACTATCTCAACCCAAAAATTTATAAAGATTAAGAGGGCTTATTAATGAAGAATCTCCCATTATTAGAAGTTTCAAATCTCTCTGTTGAATTTGCCACTCGCCGCATGAATTTACTTGCTGTAAATGATGTTTCTTTCACAATAAATCCGGGTGAACGCCTTGGAATTGTTGGTGAATCTGGCGCAGGAAAGTCAGTAACAGGTTTTTCGCTTATCAACCTTATTTCAAAACCAGGCTATATTTCTGGCGGTTCAATTCTTTTTGAAGGCATTGATATTGTAAAGGCGAGCGAAAAAAAGCTACAAGACTTACGCGGAAACAGAATTTCTATGATATTCCAAGACCCTATGATGACACTAAATCCTGTGCTCACCATAGGTCAGCAGATGCGTGAAACTCTTTTTGCACACAGAAAGATTTCGCTTAAAGAAGCAGATGAGATTGCAATCGACCGCTTAAAAAGAGTGCACATCCCTTCACCTGAAACACGCTTAAAGCAATATCCTCACCAACTTTCAGGCGGTATGCGCCAACGTGTTGTTATTGCTATAGCTCTTCTCACAGACCCAGCCCTCATTGTTGCAGACGAACCAACAACTGCTCTTGACGTGACCATTCAAGCTGAAATCATGGAACTTCTTCTTGACTTATGCGAAACAAGAAATATGGGGCTTATACTTATCACGCACGATCTAGGTGTTGTTTCGCAAGTGACACAAAATATTGCTGTTATGTATGCTGGTAAGATTGTTGAAAAATCACCTACCATGAATATAATAGAATCTCCTGCTCATCACTACACAAAGGGACTTCTTGGTGCTCTGCCTCATGCTAAATTAAATGGTAAGGCAGGACAAAGAGCAAGATTGAATCAAATTCCTGGTGTTATGCCTTCGCTTGCGGCTATTCCAAGTGGTTGCGCTTTTCATCCGCGTTGTGATAATTGCCAAGACCTTTGCAAAACAGAAATTCCTTTACTCAAAGAAGTAAGCAATAATCATTTTGTTGCTTGCCATTTTCCAAATATCAACACAAAAACTTCATAGCAAAAAGGCATAAAGCCTCAAAGGTTTTTTATGAATAAGCCATTACTTTCACTCAATAATGTTGTTAAGCACTTTGATATTTCAGGGGGCTTTTTAGATAAATTAAAAATTTCTTCTTCTGGAATAAATGTAAAAAAAACAGTTGTTCACGCTGTTAATTCTGTTTCTTTTGATATTTTAGAAGGCGAAACTCTTTCTGTTGTTGGCGAATCTGGTTGTGGTAAGTCTACACTTGCAAGAACCGTTATTCGACTATATAAGCCAAATTCAGGTGAAATCTTTTTCAGAAATGAAAGAATAGACGATCTTGACGATAAGCAAATGCTTCCTTTTAGAAAGAAGATGCAAATGGTTTTCCAAGACCCTTATGCTTCGCTCAATCCAAGAATGAAGGTGCGTTCTATTTTAGAAGAGCCTATTCGCTTTCATAATAAAAACATATCTAAGGGCGAAGTTCGCGACAAAATGGAAATGGTCATGGAACAAGTGGGCATTTCTCCGCAGTGGGCAGACCGTTTTCCGCACGAGTTTTCAGGCGGGCAAAGGCAAAGAATTTCTATTGCACGCGCACTTGTTGTTGACCCTGAATTTATTGTTGCAGATGAGCCAATTTCAGCTCTTGATGTTTCTATTCAAGCGCAAGTGTTAAACCTTATGATGGACTTGCAAAACAAGCACAAGCTCACCTATCTTTTTATTTCACACGATTTATCTGTTGTTGAGCACATTTCAGACCGTGTTGCTGTTATGTATCTTGGCTCTCTTTGCGAATTAGCTCCAGCTGAAGAACTTTTCAATAATCCTAAACACCCATATACACAAGCATTATTATCTGCCATACCTGATTTTGGTGCTGACCCTAAAAAGCGTATACGTCTTGAGGGTGAAGTTCCAACTCCAATTAATATTCCAAGTGGTTGTGTTTTCCACGGCAGATGTAAGTATGCTATGTCGCGCTGCATGGTTGATGTTCCTACACCAAAGCAAGTTGATAATAGTATAGTTGCTTGTCATCTTATGGAAAAATAATGCAAATCCGCACACTTTGCTATATTGCATCTATTCTTATTTTTTCGCTTGGGGCTGCGCTGTTTTTGCCTATATTTACAGCATGGTTTTATAGTGAAAATCTCACACCTTTAATTATTTCCTCTTTTAGTATGCTCTTTATTGGAGCGCTTTTTTCCTTTGTGTTTAAGCCAAAGAAGGAAGTAAGCCTTTCAAACAAAGAAAGTATTATTATTGTTGCGTCTAGTTGGCTCATTGCCTGTATTGTCGGTGCTATACCTTTTGTTTTAGTGGCAGACTTTAGTTTTACCGATGCTTTTTTTGAGTCTGTTTCAGGTTTCACTACAACAGGCGCGTCTATAATCACAGACATTGAAATACTGCCAAAGGGGCTTTTGATGTGGCGTTCGCTCACACATTGGCTTGGCGGTATGGGTATTATCGTGCTCACGCTTGCTATCTTGCCTATGCTTGGCATGGGTGGTATGCAATTATTTAAAGCCGAAGTCACAGGCCCACAAATCGACAAAATCATGCCAAAAATACGCGATACAGCCATGTATCTTTGGATAGTCTATTTTTTGCTGACAATTATTCTTTTTTTCTTGCTTTTAATTGGCGGTATGTCGTGGTTTGATTCGCTTGCACATACCTTTGCAACGGTTGCAACAGGTGGTTTTTCTACACAAAATGCTTCTTTAACCCATTATTCTCCCTTTATTCAGTGGGTTGTGATTATCTTTATGTTTATTTGCGGAATAAACTTTACCTTTCATTACAGATTGCTTTTTTCAAAAAAATTCAGCTACTTCACTAATACAGAATTTAAAATTTACGCTACTATTATAGTCATTGCTTCTGTTTGGGTTGCAACACAGCTTTATAATCTAAGTCCAGTGTATGACTTAGCTTATAGTATAAGGTCAGCTGTTTTTCAGGTAGTGAGTATTTGTACGAGTACTGGTTTTGCCACTGATAATTACGAGCTTTGGCCTTTTTTCTCGCAAGCCATCTTACTTTTTGTTATGGCTATGGGGAGCTGTGCTGGTTCTACAGGCGGCGGTATAAAAGTTATGCGCTTTTCAATTCTCTATAAGTTTGCGAATAGAGAAGTCTTACGCGTACTTCATCCGCGCGCGCTTACTTCTATCAAACTTGAAGAAAAATCACTGCCACAAGACGTGATTTCAGGCGTTATCGCCTTTGTTATTATCTATATTATGATAGTCTTTTTTGCAGGTCTTGCTATCACTTTTTTTGGGCACGACTTTGCTACGGCTTTTTCAGCAACTATTTCTGCTTTTTCAAACACTGGTCCTGGTTTTGGAAATATTGGGCCTGTGGAAAATTTTGCTTTTTTTGAAGCACCAGTGAAGTATCTGCTTTGTATTATTATGCTTATTGGTAGACTTGAGATTTTTACCATACTCTTACTTTTTCTCCCATCTTTTTGGAAGTCTTAGGGA
>CAYJHE010000102.1:0-8623 GCA_964369675.1 uncultured Desulfovibrionaceae bacterium
TCGGGTTTCCAAAGGGTAGTAACCCTTTGGTCGCCGAAGGCAAAAACAAAAAGCTCACCTGCCAAAAATCCAGACAGCACTATTTAAATTGACTTTAGAGCTATAGTGCCATATTCTCTTTCAAATATAATTACGAGACTGATGAGAACACTATGACTGATCCCAAAAAAATACGAAATTTTTCCATTATTGCCCACATAGATCATGGTAAATCCACTTTAGCAGACAGGATTTTGGAATTTACCAAGGTCATATCTGACAGAGAGAAAAAAGACCAATATTTAGATAAAATGGACTTAGAGCGCGAACGCGGCATTACAATTAAGGCGCAAACTGTTCGTATTCCTTATACGCACTCTGACGGCACTACATATATATTAAATCTTATTGACACTCCTGGACATGTGGACTTTGGTTATGAAGTTTCGCGTTCTCTTGCTGCGTGTGATGGCGCTTTGCTTGTGGTTGATGCCTCGCAAGGTGTTGAAGCGCAAACTCTTGCAAATGTTTACCTTGCGCTTGATCACGACCATGAAATTATTCCTGTACTCAATAAGATAGACCTCCCATCAGCAGATCCTGACAGGGTGAAAGAAGATATTGAAGAAACAATTGGGCTTGATTGCACGGATGCTGTAGCAGTGTCTGCAAAAAGCGGTTTGAATATCGACAAGGTATTAGAAGCTATTGTTGAAAGGCTGCCTGAACCTGAAGGCGATGCAAATGCACCTCTTAAAGCTCTTATCTTTGATTCTTGGTACGATAGTTATCAAGGTGTAGTTATTGTTTTTCGTGTGATGGATGGTTCGCTGAAAAAAGGCGATAACATTCTTTGTATGGCAACACAAAAGAAATACGAAGTAGTGCGCATAGGTGTTTTTTCACCTGAACCGCGTGATATAGACGTGTTAAGCGTTGGTGAAGTGGGCTTTTTATGCGCAAATATTAAGGAATTAGGCGATGCAAAGGTGGGCGATACTGTCACACTTTTTGACAATCCAGCAGCAGAAGCGATTCCAGGATTTAAAGAAGTAAAACCAATGGTTTTCTGTGGTCTTTATCCATCTGATGCGGCTGATTATGAAAACCTTAAAGCTTCACTTGAAAAGCTTCAACTCAATGATGCAGCTTTTTCTTTTGAGCCTGAAACCTCACAAGCTCTTGGTTTTGGCTTTCGTTGCGGCTTTTTAGGTCTCTTACATATGGAAATTATTCAAGAAAGACTTGAAAGAGAATTTAATATTGACCTTATTGCGACTTCGCCTTCTGTTATTTACAAAATAGAAACAGTAGACGGCAAAACAGACATGATTGACAATCCAGCAAAAATGCCTGACCCGACAAAGATTTCTGCATTATACGAACCTTTTGTGAAGATTGACATACATGTTCCAAACGAATATGTCGGCAATGTTATGAAATTGTGTGAAGAAAAGCGCGGTATTCAAAAAAATATCGGCTATATCACACAAAATCGTGTTGTCATCACCTATGAAATTCCCTTTGCAGAAATTGTGTATGACTTTTTTGATAAGCTGAAGTCAGGCACACGCGGCTATGCAAGTATGGATTATGAACCTATAGATTACAGAAATTCAGACCTTGTGAAGCTTGATATTCTTCTCAATGGCGACCCTGTTGACGCTCTTTCTGTTATTGTGCACAGAGCAAAAGCCGCGCCTTACGGCAGGGGGCTTGCAACAAAACTCAGAAAAACTATTCCGCGCCAGATGTTCCAAGTTGCTATACAAGCGGCTATTGGGCAAAAAATTATCGCACGCGAAACTATTTCTGCTTTCAGAAAAGACGTGACAGCAAAGTGTTATGGCGGTGACATTTCGCGTAAACGTAAACTTTTAGAAAAGCAAAAAGAAGGCAAGAAGAGAATGAAGATGATGGGTAATGTTGAATTGCCGCAAGAAGCCTTCTTAGCGGCCTTGAGAGTGGAAGACGATTAGGCTTTGTTTCTAATAAATTACCTTTTAATATAACATGTCTTTATGATGAGATATATTGCAATAACTTGCTCTAAGTAGACCGAGGCGCAGACTTATATAAGTTGATAGTATTGTAAAATCGAAACGCAAATGAAAATTGTCACTACAGATGCTATTGAAGTCACAACAACAATTTGGCCGGCAAGTTCGTCATTTGCGCCCATGACTTGCGCCATTGTGTAGGAAGTGATGGCAGTTGGTGTGGAAAACATAGCCATGAGGGCAGTGAGTTCCATGTTGCGAAAACCTAAGAACACGCTCAAAGGAATGAATATAAGAGGCAGGAAAATAAGTTTTCCTAACACGCCAATAGTCAATGACTTTTTATACTTCTTCAAGCCTGTCATTTTAAAAGAAGCACCAAGCGCGATGAGGGCAAGCGGGGTTGCTATTGCGGCAACATCAAGCATAGTTTCTTGAAGCAAAATAGGTAAATCTATTTCAAGTTTTAAGAAGACTATAGCGAGAAGTGAAGAAATAATGAGAGGGTTTTTCCTCAGCTCTTTGATGACATTCCATATACTTGTTTTATCACCATTCTTGCTTGGCAATACTATGACAGCAAAAACATTATACATTGGAATAATAAAGGCAATAAGGATAGAGGTCATTGTGAGATTATCGTTTCCGTAGATGCTTGCTGTGATAGGCAGGCCAAAGAGAACGAAATTACTGCGATAAATACCTTGTATGACAACAGAAAAATCAGCCTTTGTCGAAACAATTCTTGGAATAAGAAAAAGCAAAACAAGAAAGATAATAAAAACAGAAGAAACAGCAAAAAGTATGAGCGGGACTGTTGTTGTAAGGCTAAAACTTGCTCTATAGATGCTTGTAAAAAGAAGTATGGGCATAAAGACTTCAAAGTTGACTATATTCAATTTTTTTAAAAAAGTATCGTCAAAAACTTTGAGTAGAGTTAACGCATACCCAAGGCTGAGTAAGCAAATGATTGGAAAAACTACCGAAAAAGAGAGATAGAAATTGTGCATGTATAAGCCTTATTTCAAATATTCTGTCAAATCTGAGCGAGCTATCTTGTCTAATTCTTCTTTTGAAGAAAGGGGAGTTTGCGCAAAAACAAAGGCAAAAGGATTTTCGTCCTTTGTATAGTCTAATTCCCTTAAACAAAGGATATTTGAAAGGTCTTTTTTGAATAAATCAAAATCAAAAATCATTTCCTTAGTATAGGAAGCAGGTTTTGTTAAAATAATGAGTGAATAGAGAATGTTGTCTTTGCCTTGTAGTAATTTATTCCAATTTGGAGCTATGTTATTCAAATAATAATCGTAGGTGTGGAAGCCAAAAGCAAAAAGACTGATGTCAGTGCAATTCCAGCCTGCAAAGCGTAGGGGATTAAATTCTATAGGAACTATTTCGTCCTTTGTATTTATTCTTATTTCTACATGAAAAGGGAAGTTCTTTATTTGTAAGATTTCATTTACTTTATTGAGATAACTTTCAAAAAGAGCAAGCTTTTCTTCAATTATTTCCTTACTTGTATAATAAAGTCTATCGCTTACATCTTCTTGAGCGGTAAATTCATGTCTCAAAATATTGAGGACAACAGCTCTGCCTTCTTCATCAAAATAGGCATCAACAGCATATTCATCGCCATCAATATATTCTTCCAAAATAAATTCATTCTCGCCTATAACAGAAGAAGGGTAGAGTTTTTGCCAATGCCCAAGATTTTCTTTAATATTCTTTACTGCTTGAGCATAATCGTCTTTATTATTTAAAACATAAACATTTGCGCTAAAAAAGCCAACAATAGGCTTTAATATCAGGGGAAATTGCTTTTCTTCTATCTTCGTACTTTCTAACTTGTCTAGTGAAAGACGCTTAAAGAAAAAATGAGGGTAGAGCGAAGAAACTTTTTCTCTAAAAAGATATTTATCTTTCATAAGTTCAATAGCTTCTATCAAAGCTTTATTATCAATATTGTCCTTTATCCACGCAATGGAATTTTCAGAAAGAGTGTATAGTCTTGAATTTTTAGTAAATAATTGTGCAAATTTCTCGCTTTCAAGTAGATTAAAATTATGCCCATTATTTTCTGCAAGTGCAAGTTCAGTTTTTAAAACAGGTGTTTGGCTTTTGTCTAAATAGGCTTTAATTTCTTTTGAAACATAGGGCTTGTCTAAAATAATCATATATTCTCTCGCTTTAGAGCATTTTTTAGCACGGGTTTTATGTCAATAAGCTTTGTGCCGTCAAGGCAGTCAAGTCCCTGAACAAGTATGGAATTTTCTGTAATATCAGCTATTTCTAATTCAGCTATACCTATAGGATTTGGTCTGTAAGGTGTTCTTATGGCAAAAGTGCCATAAAGCTCATCTCCGCCGCCGCGAGAAGTAGTTATGTCAACATGCCTTCTGTCTTGCGGTATTTGGTCAAGCCAATAAAGTATGAGGATTTTTTGGGATTTCTCTAAAGCAAAGAGACCCTTTTTATATTCCTCATAAATATGGAGGGTAGAAAAATCGTCATTTAAAGAAACATTCCTTGGACAGGCATCAATGCTTTTATACGGTGAGCTTACTTCACCTATAAAGACTAAAGTATTGTTATTCATGGTATTTTCTCTTTTTTTCTTCTTGTTTCAAGAATGAACTGTTTACAAATTTTTTCTAGTATTTGCTTATACTTGAAAATCTTTGTATTATTTAAAAATATCATGAATTATTGCAAAAATTTCTTCTTTTGGCAAGCCAGCGTTTATGCTGTAATTTTTTTATTATAGCTTGCTTTGTATACTTGAGCATGTTAAAAAATTACATCTTTAATTTTTCCCATAACTTGAGGCAAAGTTATTCTTTGTCGTGCAATGACTTAGTCAAGGTTAAAGATCTGTTTAGATATTAATAGTTCTTTGAAGTCCTTTTCTGGCATTGGCTTTGCAAAGTAGTAGCCTTGTGCATAATCGCTTTTGATTTCTCTCAGCCATAAAGCTTGTTCTTTTGTTTCAACGCCTTCTGCTACAACCATCATATTTAAATCTTTTGCCATGCGTATTACATTGCTCACAACTAATTTATTTTTTTCTTCCTTACCTTCCAAGTCAAAAAATGCTTTGTCTAGTTTGAGGACGTGCGCCTCAATAGTGCTTATTCTATTTAAAGATGAAACACCCGCACCAAAATCATCTATTGAAACACTGAAACCACACTCTTTGAGTTCTTGCACCACTTGTAAGAAAATTTTAGGATTTCTTTCAACAGCACTTTCTGTCAGTTCAAATTCAATTTGTTTAGGATTTATATTATAAATATCAATCAGTTCAGCAATGTGAGCTATAAGGTCTTCTGCAACAATAGAATAGGCTGATAAGTTTACAGAAATTCTTGGTATAGTCATTTTCTGGCTATTTTCTTTTATAAACTTACACACTTCTTCTAAGACATAAAGATCTAAGTAAAGAATAAAGCCATTTTGCTCAAAAATAGGAATAAATTCATCAGGGAATATGGTACGCCCTTCCTTAGGAAACCAACGTACAAGGGCTTCTGCTCCTCCAACTTCTAGTGTTTTAAAATCAATTTTCGGTTGATAAACAAGAGTAAATTCACGATTTTTCAATGCTTCCTTCATACGATAGGTTACATTGAGCTTATTTTCATAATATTTTTTCATGGCATCATCAAAACGTACGAAAGTAGTTTTATGCTCAATCTTACTGTGTCTGTGTGCATTTTCTGCTTGCGCTAAATACATGCTTGGCTGTCCATTGCTTCCTGCTAGTGTTACTATTCCAAAGGATAAAGAAAGATTATATTTTCCGCCTACGACTTTTTGAATGCTTGGAATAATGTATTTATCGCAAATATATTCAATAGTATCGCCTTCAGCTATTCGTCTTACTATAACAAATTGATCGTCTACTTTACGGCTTAATAAAGCGTCTGTACCTTTAAAAGCTACTTCTAAAGCACGGGCAATATTGAGAAGAACTTGTGTGCCTTGCTCTTCACCAAAATGAGTATTAATGCTTTTAAACATATCTATATCAAAAGTTATGAGTTCGTATGTGTTATCCTCTGCTGTAGAGATTTTTTCTTTTGTTTCAGATATTAATTTTCTTAAAGTCAATAAAGAAGTAAGTCTATCTGAATCATAGGCTTTTTGAAGCTCCTTTCGTCTTTTTCTTTGAGCAAGTAAAGCCAAGTAAAGAATGCCTGAGAGAAGAACAAAGATAAATATTATAATATTACCAATGTTTTCTAAGAAGAGCTCTTTAAAAGTTGGTTTATGAAGATAATTAGCTTGATTTTGCATAAGAATTTCTTCATATTCTCTTGTTGAAATATTATCTAGCATTATGTTAAATATAGGAACATATTCATCAGCAATGGCATTTGCAAAACTTAAGTGAAGGTCTAAGTCAAAATCAGCTGAAAAAGTAAAGGAAGTATCTTCGCCCAAATAAGAACTTGTATAAGTAGAAGACAACTGTGTCATGATAATCATATCAACTACATTCTTTTTATAGTTTTCAAGTAATTGAGTAAAATTCTCAGCAAATATAAAGGAATTATCTTTAGCTCTTGATAAATAGAGATCAAAATCAGTATAGAGATATTTTAATGCACCTATTTTCGGGGAAGATTTTTCTATTTCTTCAAAACTCATTTTACCTTTTATCTTTTCTCTAGGCACCATCGCAATTATAGGTAATTGCATATAGCTTTGACTTGGAGTGAAGTTTTTTGTAAAATATTCAGCATCGCCTGCTGCAGCAAGGCTTATGTCGCAATTTTCATGAACAGATAACATGCTTGAATTTGAATAAGGATAGTATTCAACTTTAAAATTATACACTTCGGCTAATCTATTCATCACATCAACAAGGGCACCGTCTGCCTTACCTTGCTCATCTGTAAAAGTGAGCGGCCTTGCAATTTCATGATAGGCAACTTTAAAAGTTTTCTTCTGTAAAATTTGTAGTTCATTTTCGGTTAGACTTCTGTGAAAAGAATGGTAGGCCTTACCCATATATTTATCTCGAAGTTTGTCAAAAAACTCGCCTTCAGTTTTAATTAGTTCATTGACAGCTTTATCTAGCCTATCCATCATTTCTTTTTTCTCAGGACGAGAGAGTAGGTAGGTATAACGAATGTCAAAATTCATCACATTATTAAAATTAGCTGCATCTATATCTGAGGAATATACAAGATAGTAATCTGCTTTATTTTTTTTATAGTCTTGCAAGTTACCAACAACATAATTTACAGAAATATTGTGCTTTTTTAGATAGTTATCTAAGGATTTATTGGCAATGTTACCTTTGTAGGTTGCAACAGTTTTTCCATCAATGAGTTTTGGATTATCATAAATCCTGTTCTTTGTTGTTGGTGCCATAAGGCTTGTTTGAACAATATTGAGCGGTGTTTTGAGGTAAAGAAACTTTTCTGCACGTTCAGGAGTGTGGAAGTAAAAACCAATAATGTCTACTTCTTTGTTTTCTAAAGCCTCAAAAATATCATTTTTCATTTCGACAAATTCAAATTTGAAGTTGCTTGTTTCTTCAACTTTTTTTAGAATTTCGTAGCCATATCCTTCGTTGCCGACATTTTCAAGGCTGATCACTAAAGCATCATTTTTAATGTAACCAACTCGTATGATCTCATCAGAGTCATTACTGTCAGCAGCAAAAAGTGGGTTGCTTGTGAGAAAAAGAACTAAGTAGAGCGCAGAAATCAGTGTAATTAAAATCTTCTTCATAAATCAATCCTGAGGCTAAAAAACAAAAACTAATTTAAATTTAGACTAATTTATATTATAATTGATGTCAATACCTTTCATTTTATCTAAAAACCCAATTTAAAAAAAAATTCTATGTGAAGGATAGAGGTGTAATTCTACAAGTAATTTGTCATAATAAAAACTTGATTAAATAATAGATTGCTCTAATATCGTTATTAACGATGTGAAGAATGGAAGATTTTCTTTGTATTTCTTAAAACTTTTAAAGTAACGAGTTAGGCTATGACAAAAGTAAAAGAAGAGTATACATGTTCTCTTATTCTAACAAATGATATCTTAGGTGGGAAATGGAAATTAAGAATCTTATGGCATATTTTGCATGGAGATAATCGCTTTTCACTGCTCAAAAAAGCAATTACAGATATTACTCATAAAATGCTGATTACACAGCTAAAAGAGCTAGAAGTTAGTGGTATTTTGGTGCGCACTGATTTTAATGAACTTCCTCTTCGTGTGGAATATTCAATTTCTGAAAAATATAAGGGCATTGAACCTATACTAGAGAGTTTATGTGCCTTTACTATTGAGTATGCTGAAAAAAATAATATTTCAATCATTGAAAAATAATTATCCTTTTTTTGAATAGGTACAAAAAAGTACCTTATTGCAGCATTTAGAAAAAGTGCTATTGTTAAGTCAGAAAAAAAAAGGAGATTAATAATGATTAATTCAAACGCAAAAAATAATGAAACAAATACCTACCCTAGAGCTTTCTCGCACATAGGTTTATCTGTGCCAGATTTAGAAAAAGCTGTAGACTTCTATAAAAAGGTTATGGGTTGGTATGTAGTTATGCAACCCTCTGTAGTCAAAGAAGAAAGTGAAAGCGCTATAGGAATTATGTGTGAAGAAGTTTTTGG
>CAYJHE010000103.1:0-1267 GCA_964369675.1 uncultured Desulfovibrionaceae bacterium
CACTCATTAATTCTTTTTTCTGAGGCGAAGTTGCCATGAGATAAATCTCATGCGGGTCGAGGATGAGAATAACAGAGCCATCACCCATGATGGTGGCGCCTGAAATACCTCTGAGTTCGTTGAGCATTCCTAATGGTTTAATAACAATTTCTTGTCTTTCGAGCAATCTATCAACAATCACGCCAAGTCTTCTTCCATTTGCGTGTATGATAACAATAGAGAGCATGTCAGGCAATTCGTCATAAGATGGCTTGAGGTTGAAAAGTTCAGCCATAGTGACAAGGCCGAGCACTTCGCCACGAAGTGTGACGCATTTTCTGCCTTTAATATCTGAAAGTGTACTTGTTTCAATCTTTGTGGTTTCAGAAACAGCATCAAGCGGGATAGCATAGTTGTGCCCTGAAACATTGACCATAAGGGCGTCAATAATAGCAAGAGTGAGAGGAAGTGAGAGTGTAAAACATGTGCCCTTACCAAGTTCTGTATGTGTGCTCACATTACCTTTAAGGTTTTTAATATTGGTTTTTACCACGTCCATACCAACGCCACGACCTGAAATATCAGTGATTTCAGCAGCAGAGGAGAAACCAGGTGCAAAGATAAGGTCAACAGCATCTCTGTCGTCAAGGGCTTTTGCGTCTTCAGGAGTGATAATTCCTTTCTTGATAGCCACTTCACGCATGACTTCAGGATTGATTCCCTTACCGTCATCTTCGATTTCAATCATAACAGAATTGCCTTTATGGAAGGCGCGCAAAGTTACTTTGCCCTTAGGCGACTTGCCAGCAGCCACTCTGTCTTCAGCTGATTCTATACCATGGTCAACGGAGTTTCTGATAAGGTGAACTAATGGGTCGCCTATGACTTCAACTACGTTCTTATCAAGTTCTGTTTCTTCGCCTTCAAGAATAATATCCACTTCCTTGCCGCTTTTACGAGAAAGGTCACGCACAAGACGTGGGAAGCGTGAAAATACGCTTGAAACAGGCACCATTCGAACTTTCATGATAGTATCTTGTAGGTCATCTGAAATACGCGCAAGCCCATAGGTGGTTTCTGAAAGATCTTGCGCTATGTTGCCTACATTCACTTCTTCAGGACTGTTTTCAAGTTGTCTTGCAATCATGGCATATCTATTTCTGTTGATGATAAGCTCACCAATCAAGTTCATGAGATGATCGAGTTTTTCATGGTCAACGCGTATAGTAGAAGCTGTTTTTGTTTCAGCTGCTTGCGCAGCTTGTGCAGGCGCTTTTGGAGGCGCTTT
>CAYJHE010000103.1:1367-8467 GCA_964369675.1 uncultured Desulfovibrionaceae bacterium
GGAGGCGCTTTTGGAGCGGCTTTCGCAG
Organism: uncultured Desulfovibrionaceae bacterium; assembly: GCA_964369675.1. Classification (GTDB taxonomy): domain Bacteria; phylum Desulfobacterota; class Desulfovibrionia; order Desulfovibrionales; family Desulfovibrionaceae; genus CAYJAZ01. The sequence goes on from CAYJHE010000103.1 coordinate 1,396, forward strand.
GTGTTTTTTCAGGCGTGACAGGTGTTGCTACAAAAACAGGTTTTGCGCTCTCAGCTGGTTTTTCTTCTGCTTTTGGTGCTTCTGCTTTTGGAGCTTCTGGCTTTGGTGCTTCTGGCTTTGGTGCTTGCTCTACAGGAGCTACAGGCTTTGCTTCTTCTGCTTTTGGAGCTTCTGCTTTTGCTTGGACTACAGGTTCTTGCTCTGCTTGGTCTGCTACAGCGTTAACTGAAACACATGCTTGTGGATTTTCTACACTTTCAGCCATTTCAAAGATAATTGCTATCTCTTGCTTCAAGATGTCAAGCATGAGAGAAAAGTCCATATCTGACTTGCGCGCCTGATCGACTAAACCTGCGGTAATTTTAGCATATTCTGCTACATCTTTCGCGCTTGCTTGAATAGATATATCTTCTACTGTTTTAATTGTGTCATAGACAGAATTAATGACATCAGCTTGAGATGAATTTTTTTCAAGTGAAGTGAGGAAGCCATCAAGAAGTGTTTTTTGCTCATCAACACATGCTTTATAGGTTGGAGCAGAGCTTGTATCAGAAGTAGCGCATTCTATAGTTTTTTCTTTAAATATACTTGGTGGAAGTTCAAAGCCATCGCCTGCTATACCCTTTTGTAATTGTACAATAAGTTCTTGTATATTGAAGGGCACAACACTAGCTTTAACAGGGTCGATTCTCTTGATAAGCGAACCCATAACATCAGTCACAAGTAATAAGAGGTCAATCAAAGGAGCTGTGACAGCTTGGTCGCCGTGCCTTACCTTATTGAGCAAGGTCTCGGCTTCATGCGTGAGACTGTTTAATTCTTTATAGTCAATAATACCACTATTTCCTTTTACATTATGGAAGTAACGGAAGGTGTCATTGACTGAATCTTGATTGCCTTCTGGATCTTTTTCAAGCAATAAGAGATTTGCATTAATGTTTTCAATATTTTCAAAAGATTCTTCTATAAAATCAGTGAGATGTCCACCACCAAAAGAAACTAAGACCGCTTCTGGCAAATCTGCTAATGTTTCTACCCACTCTCTAGGTGTTAAAACATCGCTAATAACTTGTGTTGAAGTATTTGTTTCAGCTTGACTTTGGACAGATTCAAATATTGGTTCATTCACTGCGCTTTCCTGTGTTATAATAGCTTCTTCTACTGGTGCTTCAGCAATTATTTCTGTTGCTTGAGCACTAGGAGCTTCTGCAATTTTTTCAGAATTGTCTTCTTGGTCATCGTCTGAACTTGCAATAACTGGCGTTTCACCGCGCAAGATAGCATCAAGCGCTTCGGCTAAGTAGCCATAGTCGCCATCGCCTTCAGAGTTTTGTGAAGCCAAAAAATTGATCATTGTTTCTAAGGCGTCAGTTACCGCTAAGATAACATCCATAATTTCAGAGGTAATGGCAATTGTGCCCTTACGCAGTTCATCAAGAACATTTTCACCTCTATGCGCTAAATTATTGATTTTATTTAGCCCTAAGAAGCCTGATGCGCCTTTTAATGAGTGCATTGGACGAAAGATATCATTAAGAAGATTCAAGTTATCAGGCTCTCTTTCAAGCTCTAATAAGTTTGGTTCTATCGTCTCCAAATGTTCTTTTGCCTCAATTATAAAATCAGCAAATAATTCGGGATCTTCAAATTCGATACTCATAGTTTTTCATCCATTTGTTTCAAAATAAAATAATTAATGTATATGTGAACTAATATTTATATCGTCTGTATTTTATTTTTCTTTAGAGAAATTAAGTTTTTCCTTATAAAAAGGTTTTTTAACTCAACAAAATGACAGGCGAATATTAAGATGCAAATATCATACCAAAAAGAAGAAAGTGTTCAAAGGTGAAGCAATAATTTAAGTATAGAAAATTTATAGAAAAAATACAAGGGCTTTTTAAAAGAAAAAAACGCTTTAATATTTCAAGTATTTCAAACATTAAAGCGTTTAATGATAAAGATTTGTTAGAGCTTTATTTTTCTTCTATCATCTCAATAAAGATTTTGCCAAATTCTTTTGTTCCTATGCTTGTTGCTCCTTGCATTTGATTTGCTAGGTCAGCAGTGAGCATTTTTTTCTCTATGAGTTTTTCAAAAACTTCTGTTACTAAAACAGAGGCTTTTTCAAAGCCAAGGTGTTCAAGCATCATGCAGGCTGAAAATAAAAGTGAACAAGGATTTGCTGTGTTTTTTCCTGCATTGTCTGGGGCAGTGCCGTGCGTTGCTTCAAATAAAGCTAATTTATCCGACATGTTAACGCCTGGTGCAAGACCTAGACCGCCCACTTGTGCAGCAAGGGCGTCAGAAATATAATCGCCATTCAAATTTGGGCAGGCAAGCACTGAAAAATTTTCAGGATTGATTAATGCTTTCTGGAACATAGCGTCTGCAATCACGTCTTGAATTAAAATTTTCTTTGGTTCTTCGCCATGCGTATAGGTAATATCGCCAAATTCTTCCTTTGCCACTTCATAGCCCCAAGCTCTGAAACCGCCTTCTGTGAATTTCATGATATTTCCCTTATGCACAAGAGTAACAGAGGGAAGGTTGTGCTTATCAGCATATTGTATAGCCGCTCTTACAAGCCTTTTTGATTTTTCTTCTGACATAGGTTTTATGCCAAGTGCGCAATTTTCGTCTAGTTGAGTGCCGAGTTTTGTATTTAAAAAGTTAATTAAGTCTTTAGCTTGCTCGCTTTTTGCAGCATATTCAATACCCATATAGACATCTTCTGTGTTTTCTCTGAAAATGACCATATTAACTTTTTCAGGTGTGCGACAAGGGCTTACAATTCCCTTAAAATAGCGTACAGGTCTTATACAGGCATATAAGTCAAAAACTTGTCTCAAGGTCACATTTAATGAGCGAAAACCCTTGCCAACAGGCGTTCCTAAAGGGCCTTTTATCGCAACATCAGCATTTTTTAGGGCATCAATGGTTTCTTGTGGAAGAAGCTCATTTGTTTGCGCATAGGCTTTTTCACCTGCTAAAAGCTCTTTCCATTCAATGCTATGCTCATCATTATAGGCTTTTTTGAGTGCTGTATTAATGATTGGTCTTGTTACATCCCAAATTTCCTTGCCTATGCCATCGCCTTCAATCCAATAAACTGTCTTCTTCATCGCCATTTCCTTCTCTATTTAAAAACTGTCTAACTATAGAAAAAGACACATAAAAAGGCAAGAAAAAAAACAAAAGCCTTTATTGCAATTCTTGCTTGTTTTCTGCGCCAAGGGCAAGGTTTTTCTTTGTATTTTCAAAGAGGTGCGCAAGAATCGAGTTTGATACCATAAAACCGTGCCTTGTAAGGCGCACATAGCCATTTATTATGCGTATAAGGCCATTTTCGTGTAAAGCTTGTATAAGTTTTTTATTATCCTTCATAAAGTCTCTGCCAGTCAAGGCATTGAAGGCTTTTACGCGAAGGCCTCTTGTTGTTCTTAAACGTAGCATGATAAGCTCTATAACTCTATCTTGTAAGCTAAGGTATTCTATTTCAATATTTGCGTGCGAATTTTCGACTGTTTTTTTCCACTCATACAAGTCAAATGGATTTGTCCAGCGCGCATTTTTTACTGTTGAAGTGGCAGAAGGCCCAAAACCAAGATAGTCTAGCCCTTCCCAATAGCCTATATTATGTGCGCATTGATAACCCATGCGGCTGTAGTTTGAAATTTCGTATTGCAAGTAGCCGTGTTCTTCAAATATTTCTGAACCACGCAAGTACATCATCGACATTTCATTTTCTTCTGGTAAGGCTATTTTTTTTTCTTCAAGTAAATTTTCAAATGGAGTGTCAGGCTCTATTGTAAGCCCATAAGCTGAAATGTGATCGGGGCGAAGTTTCATTAATTCATTGACTTGTGAAATCCACTGACTTGCTCTTTGATTGGGCAAACCCCACATCATATCCACATTGATATTTTTACATCCACCACTTTTCAAGTAAGATAGTGCGTTTAAAGAGTCAATAAAATTATGCACTCGCCCGAGTTTTTTGAGCATGTCATTGTCAAGTGATTGCACGCCAAGTGAAATTCTATTGATTCCTGCTGAAAGGTATTCTTTTACTTTTAATGTGGAATTGAGAGATTCAGGATTAGATTCTAAAGTGATTTCCACTTTTTTATCTACTTTGAAGAGTTTTTTTATCTTTTTTAATATCAAGTCTATTGTTTCTGGCTCTAAGAGTGAAGGAGTGCCGCCACCAAAGAATATAGTCTTTACTGCGGGCTTAGCGTATTTTTTTGAGGCTTTTTCCATTTCAAGCATGAGGGTATCAAGCCAAATTTGCTTCTTCATAAGCCAAGAAGATGCCCCCTCTTCATGCCAAGAACCTTCATTTTCTGTGAAAGATATAGGTGAAGAGACTTGCTCGTTTTCCAAAATTGCTTCTGAAAAAAAAGCACAGTAATCACATTTTTTCTTACAAAAAGGCACATGAATGTAGATAAGCAAGGCAATTTCCTTAGAATATTTAGTAATAAGATACAAGAAAACACTATAAACTTTCTTTATAGTGTTTTCTTATTGTGATTATTTAAAATTTACTTGTAATTCAACAGTATTGCTATCTATTTGAACTAGTCTTCTTGTGAACTTCTTTGTTGTGATGTCGATAACAAAGCGTGTTCTGTCTGGCTGCCTACCCACACGAATAGCCGTAGAATAAGGATTATTAGGCAATTTCGGTGTGAAAGAAAGCTTCCATGAACCTAAAATATCAAGAATAGCACGTTCTGGATTTCCTACATACATTGTTTTTGCTTTCACAGCACTGCTTGTCTTCACTCTTATGTAGAGTACTTCATCATTATAGCTACAGTCTACCGCTGTGATGCTTCCAGAACTTGTAGTAGGTGTGCTTTGGCTTTTTGTTTGCTGTTCTTGCTTGACTGTAGGTTCGGGTTTTATTTCTAATGTGCCAATTTCATTTACTTTTTCTTCTTTTTCTGGCTCTTTGGCTGCAATGATTTGTACTATTTCAACATCCTCATCTTCGTCTACTTCAGAGGGAGGAGGAGCGAGAATTTCTTCATTTTTAGCAAGTTCTTCAACTACAGTTTCTTCTTCTAGCACGGCTTCTTCTTGAGCTACGCTTTCTTCTTTTGCTATGTCTTCTTCTTTAGTGGCTTTTTGTTCAGGTTTTGCTTTGCTTATAGCATTAAACATAGGCGTATTAAAAGATAAGTCCACTTTTTCTTCTGGAATTTCTTCTATAATTTCTTCTTCGCTTTGGGCTTTATTTGGCGCAGGTGTAGCAGAAGGACTTGTTACTTTAGCCATTGTTTTTTCGATTTCTTCTAAGCTTTTACCTGGAACATAGTCTTGCTCTTCTTGTGTTGTTTGTTGAGCAGGTGAAGGTTCGCTTTGGCTTGAAGTGTCAAAAAGCTCTTTATTTGCTTCAAGTACTTCTTGAGAAGGAGGAGTTATTGCTAATTCCTCAGGCTTATCTATTGAACGCCTGACTTCATTTGAAAGTAAGTCGCTTTGAGCAACTTCTTGTGATTGCTGGGGTTTTTCTATGTGTGTTGGGCTTGTAAACATAATAGCAAGGCCGACATTTACAACAACAGTCAATGCCGCAAGCAGCATTACAAGTTTGCCTGTACTCATCATATACTCCTTAGATCTAGACTATATATACTTTTTCAAATCTTTCTTTGATTCTCTTTATCAATATCAAGGCTTCTTCATGATTCTCTTGAATCCTCACAGCAGCATTGAGGTATTGTAAAGCCATATCATTTCTTTTGGTTTCATAAAACAAACGTCCTAAATTAAATAAAACATTTGGGTCTTCTCTGTTGAGGTCATAGGCTTTTTGGAAAGCTTTTTCTGCTAAACCGTATTGCCCTTGTTTGCGAAGCTCTATTCCAAATTCGGTAAACATGTGTTTATGGCCGGTAACAATATCTTTTTGCGAAGATAAAAGTGCTGAAAGTGTTGCTTTTGAAGCCATGATACCGTGTTTTTGCACCTTGTCCATTGCCTTATTGAATTTTCTGCGCATGTCCTCTTCTTTGATAGTTGCACGCATATTGAACAAGGATTCACTATCTTGAACAGGTTCTTTGTAATCACTACTTTGTATATATTCTTCTTCTTGAGGTGAGACAAATTTTGTCAAAGGTACGGCAAGAATAGAATTTTCAAAAGTAAACCTTAAGGTAAAGGTGTTTCTATCTAGCTCTTTTATTTCGCCAATTGGCGTATAAGCAGAATTTATAGCTTGATAGTAATAAACATTTGTATTTGTTTTCCAAACAAAGTATAAGGCTTTTTTATTCCACTGCGATATACGCGTGCTCTGATGCACAGATTTTCTAGTCTCTTTGGGTGCAGCAGTAGAGTATACCCCCAAAAAATCCGTCTTTATCATTGTATGCCTCACATATATTTCTATAAACCATTATAAATTGACACTAATTCTTGTTTTGACTATACTTTAAAAAACATTCTTCTTCAAGCCTTTTTAATGGCTTGTGGATATATGCTTTTTGATGTGTTATATAAAATAATTTCAGTACATTAGGAGCAGTATGCACGAATTTGCTATAGCAAACTCTATAAAAGAAATTGTGTATGAAAATATTTCTGGCTTAGAGAATTTTGAAAAAATAGAAGTACAAAGCATCACGTTAAAGTATGGTTTGCTTAGTCAGCTTGTACCAGATATACTTATCGAGGCCTTTGCTTCTATTGTAGTTGATGATAAGCATCTTAAAAATGCTGAATTAAAGTTAGAACTTGTCTATCCAAAACTCAAATGCCTTGCATGTGAAGAAGACTTTACTTCACAAAGTAAGGAAGCCTTATTTTTGCCTTGTCCGCATTGTCAGAATGTGGGTTCTTTCAACTTACTTGAAGGCAAAGAAATGGTCGTTGAGCACATAGAAGCTAAGGAAAAGGATTAAAATAAATCAAATGAAGCTTTGTGCACAGATGCCAAAACAAATCTGCTGAGAACGAGGGGGTAATCCCCTCGTGAGCAAGTCTTTAGCGAGCGTAGCAAGAACCACGCTTCTTGCAAGCGAGGTTTTGTGCACAGCGTGCCAAAACAAATCTG
>CAYJHE010000104.1:0-4502 GCA_964369675.1 uncultured Desulfovibrionaceae bacterium
CTGAATGGTCAAGCGTGAAAGACATGGAACGCGAACTTCCAGGTCACATGAAGCGCACAATTGCCCAAAAGAAAATCAAACTCTACAATGTTGATGCAGTAAAAGTTGCTGCTGAAGCTGGCCTTGGTAACCGTATTAATATGGTTATGCAAACAGCCTTCTTCAAGCTTTCACAAGTATTGCCATTTGAAAAAGCTGTAGAACTTCTCAAAGAATCTATCAAGAAGACCTATGGTTCTAAGGGTGATAAAATTGTTAACATGAACATTGAAGCAGTTGACAAATCTTTAGATGCTGTTGTTGAAATCAAGTACCCAAAATCATGGGCTACTGCTGCTGACACTCCATCATTATATAATAATGAAGACCCATATATTGCAAATGTTGTTCGTCCTATCTTGTCACAACAAGGTGATAAGCTTCCTGTTTCAGCTTTTGAAGCAGACGGTATTGTTCCACTTGGCACAACAGCGTGTGAAAAACGTGGTGTTGCTATTGCAGTTCCACAATGGAAATCAGAAAATTGTATACAATGTAACCTCTGTTCTTTAGTGTGTCCACACGCTTCTATTCGTCCAGTATTAGCTTCTGACGAAGAACTTAAAGGTGCGCCAAAAGGCTTTGATGCTATCCCTGCAATGGGCAAAGAAATCAAAGAACTTAAATTCCACATGCAAGTATACGCAATGGATTGCCAAGGCTGCGGTTCTTGTGCAAATGTTTGCCCAGGTAAGAAAGGCGAAAAAGCACTTGTGATGACACCACTTGCAAAGGTTCAAAAAGAAACCAATGCAGAATTAGACTTTGTTGTTGAAAACATCGAACCTAAAGGGCATTTAGTTGACAGAGGAACTTTAAAAGGTTCACAATTCCAACAGCCTTTATTTGAATTTTCAGGCGCGTGTGCTGGTTGTGGCGAAACTCCATATGTAAAGCTTCTCACACAGCTTTTTGGTGAAAGAATGATTATTGCTAACGCAACAGGTTGTTCTTCTATTTGGGGCGGTTCTGCACCAACAAATCCATATTGCACAAATGACGATGGTCACGGTCCAGCTTGGGGTAACTCACTCTTTGAAGATGCAGCTGAATTTGGTTTTGGTATCAAGGCAGCCTATAATCAAAGACGTGCGCGCTTAGCTGACACCTTAGTAGAAATCAAGGAAGCAAAAGTTCCTGCTTCACTCAAGAAATCAATCGATAATTGGTTAGAAAAGAAAGACAAGGGCGCAGAATCAACAGATGCTGGACTTGAAGTCATGGACGCTATTCACGAAGCAGCGCACGAAGGCACTCTTTCTGCGGACTTACACGATCAAGTTTCAGAAGTATTCAACAGTTCAGACCTCTTCACAGATAAATCTGTATGGATTTTTGGTGGCGATGGCTGGGCATATGATATAGGCTTTGGCGGTTTAGACCACGTTATCGCTTCAGGCGAAAACATCAATATTCTTGTTATGGATACAGAAGTGTATTCAAATACAGGCGGCCAAGCTTCAAAGTCAACTCCTCTTGGCTCTATTGCAAAATTTGCTGCAGCTGGTAAGAGAAGCAAGAAGAAAGACCTTGGCGGCATGGCTATGACTTATGGTTATGTCTATGTTGCATATGTCAGCATGGGCGCAGACATGAACCAAACTCTCAAAGCTTTCAAAGAAGCAGAAGCTTATGACGGTCCATCTATCGTAGTTGCCTACGCACCATGTATCAACCAAGGCTTAAAGCGTGGTATGGGTAAGAGCATGGAAGAAGCAAAGCATGCAGTAACATCAGGTTACTGGCCGCTTTACAGATATAATCCATTACTTGCTGACGAAGGCAAGAATCCATTTGTACTTGAAAGCAAAGCGCCTGACGGAACAATTCAAGAATTCTTATCAGGTGAAACACGTTACGCCCAACTTGAAAAAATGCAGCCTGAAATTTCAAAGCAATTACGCGCTGAAATTGAAGCAGATTACATCAAGCGTTACGAACTTCTAAAAAAGCGTAGCGAAGCATAATTATGATTTATAAAAAGGGAAGGAAAACAACATTTCTTCCCTTTTCACTCTCTGCACTATTAATTTTTTTAACATATGAAGGAGTTTTATGAAAAATCTCTATATTTCAGCAACAGGCCCTAAATCGGGCAAAAGTGCTATTGCGCTTGGCATGATGAGCCTTTTGAGAACAAAAAAAGCTAAAGTAGGCTATTTTAGACCAATTATTTCGCAGTCAGAACAAGCGTATAAAGACCATGACATTGAATTGATTCGTACTCACTTCAAACTTGAAACAAGCTATGAAGAATCTTATGCATGCACATTAGCAGAAGCAAGAGAGCTACTTAATTCAGGTCAACAAGACGTGCTCATGGAAAAGATACTCAGAAAGTATAATGAACTTAATGATAAGTGTGATTTTGTGCTTTGCCAAGGCACTGACTATCTTGGAAAGGAAATGGCTTTTGAATTTGATCTCAACACTGATATTGCCGCAAACTTAGGTGCGTCTATTCTTCTGGTTTCTGGTGCAACTAGTTTAGGCGTTGAAGAATTGGCAAGTACTTTTCAAGCAAATAAGGAAATGTGCTATAATAAAGGCGTTGATATTTTAGCTTGTGTCTTCAATATGGCAACACTTACCTATGATGAAGAAGCAAAACTTCTCACCCTTGTAAAAAGTGATGAAAAAGAAGATTCAACACTTTGTTATGTTATTCCAGCAAATGAAACCTTAGCAAAGCCAAGCATAAGAGATGTTTGCAGGTGGATTGATGCGAAAATACTTTACGGTGAAAAATATTTAGACTCTTTAGTGAGTGAATACCGTATCGCAGCTATGCAAAGTGATAACTTCTTAAAATATATTGATGAGGGTAATCTTATTATCACCCCTAGCGACAGGTCTGATATAATATTAACAGGCCTTGTTTCTAAAATGTCAGCAAATTATCCTTCTATTTCAGGTATTTTGCTTACAGGTGATTTAGAACTATCTTCTACTATTAAAAGCCTTATTGACGGCTGGACAGAAGTTCCGGTGCCTATTATTTCAGCAAAACACCACACTTCCAAAACCCTTTCAATTCTTGCAGGTTTACACGGCAGAATTCAGCCTGATGACGAAAGAAAAACAAACCTCGCACTTTCACTATTTGAGCAGCATATAGATACAAGTGCACTTTCCGAACGCATTATCAGCACAAAGAGCGAAAAGCAAACTCCAATGATGTTTGAATTCCAAATAATGGAGCAAGCGCGTAAGAAAAAAATGCGCATAGTTCTCCCAGAAGGCAGTGAAGAACGTATTCTGCGCGCATCTGAAGTTTTATTACAACGCAATGTCGCCGATATAATCCTTCTTGGTAATAAGAGCGAAATCGAAAGCAAGGCGAAACTCCTTTCACTCGATATTTCATCTGCTACAATCATCGACCCAACTGCAAGCGAGCATTTTGAAGACTTCACAAATACCTATTATGAATTGCGTAAAAACAAAAAAGATATGAATCTCGATGTCGCAAGAGATAGAATGTCAGACGCAACCTATTTTGGCACAATGATGGTACACAAAAATCTCGCAGACGGCATGGTTTCAGGCGCAGTAAATACAACTGCACACACAGTGCGACCTGCCCTAGAATTTATCAAAACAAAACCAGGTGTTTCCATTGTTTCATCAGTGTTCTTCATGTGTCTCAAAGACAGAGTGCTCGCCTTTGGCGACTGCGCCATCAACCCAACTCCAAATGCCGAACAATTAGCAGAAATCGCAATAAGTGCAGCTGAAACTTCCGAAGTTTTCGGACTATCACCAAGAGTAGCCATGCTCTCCTATTCCACAGGAACATCAGGCACAGGTGCAGACGTAGAAAAAGTAAAAGAAGCAACAGCCATAGTGCGCGAAAAACAGCCTGACCTACTCATAGAAGGCCCAATCCAATACGATGCCGCCATCGACCCAGAAGTAGCAAAAACAAAATTGCCTAATTCACAAGTCGCAGGCCACGCAACCGTCTTCGTCTTCCCAGACCTAAACACAGGTAACAATACCTATAAAGCAGTACAAAGAGCAGCAGATGCCGTTGCCGTAGGACCAGTCCTACAAGGGCTCAATAAGCCAGTTAACGACTTGTCACGCGGTTGTACTGTGGCGGATATAGTCAACACGGTCGCCATAACAGCAATCCAAGCCCAATAAAAAGCTTGAGGTTGAGTTTCTACTGCGTTGGAAAAAATTTTTGCTCGGTCATGTAGGTATTTCTACACTCCACTCGCAAAAATTTTCCCCGCCTTGTAGATTCCTCAACCTCAAGCTTTTTATTTAATCTTCGGACTTAATTTATCCCCCACTAACTTTTGCACTGGAAAAGACATTATTTTACCTAAAGAGAGAGTAAAATTAAAGAAAAGTTAATGTGGGATGCCTTGCTCAATTCTCGATTTGGGACTTTTTGCTATCTCCCTTTTGAGTTTCTACTGCGTTGGAAAAAATTTTTGCTCGGTCATGTAGGT
>CAYJHE010000104.1:4602-8207 GCA_964369675.1 uncultured Desulfovibrionaceae bacterium
TCTCCCTTTTGAGTTTCTACTGCGTTGGAAAAAATTTTTGCTCGGTCATGTAGGTATTTCTACACTCCACTCGCAAAAATTTTCCCCGCCTTGTAGATTCCTCAACCTCAAGCTTTTTATTTAATCTTCGGACTTAATTTATCCCCCACTAACTTTTGCACTGGAAAAGACATTATTTTACCTAAAGAGAGAGTAAAATTAAAGAAAAGTTAATGTGGGATGCCTTGCTCAATTCTCGATTTGGGACTTTTTGCTATCTCCGTTTTGAGTTTCTACTGCGTTAGTGGACTTTTTTCTACTATTTCCCATTAATTCATTGTAATAAAAGTGAATTTGGTCTCCTCCGTCTGTCATTGCGAGCGAGTTTTTTCCTAAAAAACGAGAGTGGCAATCCAGTAAAGGGGGAGCATGCTCACCCTTTACACCCGTGAAACGAGAAAGATTAAGAGAGTAAAGTGGAAAGGGCTTAATTTGTTCCTCTCTTTTCGAATGTCTCCTCAAAAAACTCCAATTTTAACCCCCTATAATCAAAAGTTGACAAATGCTGTGAAATCGGCTATTTTGTCTGCACTTATATTGCGCCCAATGGGTGTATATGTAAAATTTATTTGTTTTTTCGAATAGATAAGGGAAAAATATGTTTGAAAGTCTTTCTGACAGATTAAGTTCTGCTTTCAAAAGCATTAGTGGACGTGCGCAGCTTACTGAAAATAATATTTCAGACGCTATGCGTGAAGTTCGTCTTGCGCTTTTAGAAGCGGACGTGAACTTTAAAGTTGTCAAAGACTTTACAGAGAAGGTCAAGGAAAAAGCTCTTGGCGTGCAAGTAATGAAGGGCGTTAATCCTTCACAACAATTAATTAAAATTGTGAACGATGAGCTTGTTGAACTTCTTGGCGGTGAGCAGACAACACTTTCAATAGACAAAAAACCTACACTTATTTTGATGGTTGGCTTGCAAGGTTCGGGTAAAACTACTTCCTCTGCAAAAATTGCTAATCTCTTGAGAAAACAAAAGAAAAATCCTTATCTTGTTCCTTGTGATATTTACAGGCCTGCTGCTATTGACCAATTAAAGGCTTTAGGACAGCAGTTAAATGTTCCTTGTTACCCAACAGTGCAGGGCACAAATCCTGTGGATATATGTAAAGACGCACTCATTAAAGCTGAAGAAGCTGGCTGTGATGTTCTTATTCTCGATACTGCTGGTAGACTTCATATAGACGAAGTTCTTATGAATGAGCTTGAAGCAATAAAGAGCGCGATGAATCCACAAGAAATCCTCTTTGTGGCAGATGCTATGACAGGGCAAGATGCGGTGAATGTGGCTCAATCTTTCAATGAAAAGCTTGGCATAACAGGCGTTGTATTGACAAAGATGGACGGCGATGCAAGGGGCGGTGCAGCTTTATCGATCAAGTCAGTCACAGGAGCACCAGTAAAGCTTGTTGGTATGGGCGAAAAGCTTTCAGAAATGGAATTTTTCCACCCTGACAGAATAGCAGGCAGAATTTTAGGTATGGGTGATGTCCTCACATTATTGGAGAAGGCACAGTCTACCATTGAAGCTGAAGAAGCCGAAGCCTTGGCAAAGAAAATGAAAAAGGCTGAATTTGACTTTGAAGACTTCAAAACACAAATGAAGCGTATGAAAAGTCTTGGTTCATTTGAATCGATCTTAAAAATGATACCAGGAATGGGAAATATCGCTTCAGCTCTTTCAAATTTCGGCGATGCAGAAAAAGAATTAGCAAAAACCGAAGCCATCATTGACTCAATGACCATCAAGGAAAGGCGCAATCCTGACCTTCTCAATCCAAGCAGAAAGGAAAGAATCGCAAAAGGTTCTGGAACTTCTATTGCACAAGTAAATCAACTTGTGAAGCAATTTGAGCAGATGCGCAAAATGATGAAAAGCATGATGGGTGGCGGTAAAATGCCTAAGATGCCACAAATGCCAAAGGGAATGAACATGCCAAATATGGGCGGCATGGGCGGACTTGGTGGTTTAGGCGGTCTTTCTAACTCTCTTGGTGGAATGGGCGGTCTAGGCGGTATGGGTGGCTTAGGTATGAATGGAATGGGGATGCCTGGTTTTGGAAATTCAGGCACAAAAAGATCGGCAACAAAGAAACAAAAAACAAGAAAAAAGAAAAAGTGATTTAATCACAAAAAGGAACTCACATGGCTGTTAAACTTCGTCTTACTCGTACTGGTTGTAAAAAACGTCCTTTTTATCATGTTGTAGCTATCAACAGCGATTCACGTCGTGACGGTAGACCATTGGAATTTTTAGGTTATTATAATCCTAACACAAATCCTGCTACTGTAAAATTAGAAAATGAAAAAATTGAAAAGTGGCTTTCACTTGGCGCTAAAGCTAGCGACACAGTGGCTTCACTTATCAAGTCAAATAAAGCATAATTTCTTTTACTAGATTTTATCTATAGTTTAGATTGCTTGAATAATTTATTTAGGCAGGTTTTTATAATTCTGACATGTCAGGATTGGGTTTTTAGATACTTTTTGTCTTAGGCATAAAAAGTATAGGTTTAGAAGGATTCAGAGATGAAAAATTTTGTAGAATTGATTGCAAAGGCTTTAGTAGACAACCCTGAACTTGTAGCTGTTCGCGAAGTAGAAGCAGAACAAACAACAGTTCTTGAACTTTCAGTAGCAAAAGAAGACTTAGGCAAGGTTATCGGTAAACAAGGACGTACAGCTCGTTCTATCCGTACACTTTTAAGCGCAATCTCAGCTAAAGCACGCAAGCGTGTGGTTCTTGAAATTCTTGAATAATATAAAAAATGCACTTACAATAGGTCTTATCACAAGACCTCATGGAATAAAAGGAGAAGTCTGCGTACAATATTACGCAGACTCTCTTTTCTTGCTTAAAGCTCCTATCTTTCTCATCAGTCAAGATGACGACATCATAGAAGTAAAAGAGCGCAAGTATAAGCAAGCAAAAGACCATGTTATTTTATCACTGGATTTTTGCAAAGATAGAAATAAGGCTGAAGAATTACGAAATTATGAAATCTGTATAGATCCTATAATTATGCGCGATTTTCTGCACAAACACACGCCTTCTTCAAACCTTTCAAAAGGTGAAGAGGTTTTTGTCTTTGAACTCATTGGTCTTGACGTTTATACTGTAGATAATGATACAAAAAAAATCTTGGGTGTGCTAAAGAATATTGACTTCATGGGCGGACAAGAAATCTGGCATATCTACAATGAAGACAATAAGGAAATTCTTTTTCCTGCAGTGCCTGACTTTGTCAATGAAATCAATATCAAAGAACGGTATATTAATATCACTCCGCCAGAAGGCTTGATTGAATTGTATTTAGAAGATAAGGCTAAGAATAAATAAATTTCTGTTGTTTTTTGTCTTCGTTTATAGTTTACTGTTGAAGATTTTTGCGTCTTCGTGCCTGTGCCTTCCGCACGGGACCAAAGAGGGCAAAAGGACAGTGCCTGTCCTTGGCTCCCTCTTTGGAAACTGCGCCCTACCTGCGCTTGAATTGGCACAAAGTCGGCTTGGCTTAAAGCGATGCCTTAAGTACCCTTTTTCACTTCGCTCAAAAGCGCACTTGGCA
>CAYJHE010000105.1:0-8188 GCA_964369675.1 uncultured Desulfovibrionaceae bacterium
CAAGGCAAAAAAATAAGACAATAACTTATGTTCGTGGTTCTTCTTCTTTGATAACCTGAAATGATTTATTAAATTTAACGGTACCTGGAATTCCCCAATACTTTGTCACGCCTGCAACTGTGCAGGGGAGGAGGTCGTCAACATCGGTATCAAGCACAAGCACATCGCCAGTTTTCAGTCTGAGTAGCTGATTTCCTGTGATTTGAGTGTTACCTACTTGCACTTTTAATTCAATGGGAGTTTCGAGCAGTCTTTCTTTGAGTCGTGCTACCCATGTATGGTCGATTTCAAGCCTTTCTGTTTGGAAAGAAGCGTGTAATTTTGAACGTATAGGCTCAATTGTTGCATAAGGTAGACACACAATCATAGAACCTATAGCAGAATCAAGCTCTACTTCAAAGTTGATAACAACCACCACGTCAGAAGGCGGAACAATAGCGGCAAATTGCGGATTTATTTCACTTCGCACAAGTTCAAGCTTCACATCGTGCACAGGTCGCCAAGACTCTTCCATATTTTCAAGTACAATCTTGATAACTCTGTCGATAATGGCTTGCTCGATTTGGGTGAACTCTCTACCTTCAACCTTTGGCTGTGCGCCTTGACCGCCAAAAACATTTTCCACAAGCGCAAAAACCAAACGTGCATCAACAATAACAATAGCATTTCCGCGAAGTGGTTCCATTTTAAAAATATTGATAGATGTAGGCACGGGTAATGAACGCAAAAAGTCACCAAACTTTGTCATATCAATAGAAATTGGGTTAAGTTCTACCCTTTTTCTTATGACGTTTGTCAAAGCAGAAGTACACAAACGCGCAAAACGGTCGTTGACAATTTCAAGAACAGGCATACGTCCACGGATAATTCTATCCTGATTAGCCAAATCAAAGGAGACTATATCAGAATCGTCTTCATCCATATCGCCGTTAGTGTCAATATCACCACCTGAAAGACCGCGTAAGAGCGCATCTACTTCATCTTGTGCTAAAACTTTATTCATTCTCTACCTACCGCTTTATATATTTTCAAGCATTTAAGTCACTTTAATTTAATCTTTTTTTTTGCTATGGTCAAGTTTTGTTATCTGCATATTTCCAATAAGTGAAGTATTTTTCCTTGTCAGCAAATGAAAATTCGGCTATTGTCCTTCTATGAAAATTATTTGTTCACAAAAGAATGAAAGTCTTGATGTTGAAAAACTTGATTGCTCACACACAATCCTGCAAACACTTTGGACTAATTCTTTGTATAATAACAAAGCCTTATGTTCAGGCATTGGAAAATGTGCAAAGTGCAAAGTGCTTTTTCATTCTCTTGCTCCAAGTCCAAGTCCAGATGAAATCAAGCTTCTTAGCAAGGAAGAAATTGACAGAGGCATACGTTTATCTTGCAAACATAATGCCAAGTCTGATTATATTATCGAACTTTTAGACAACTTTCCTTATAGCACAGATGAAAAAAAGCCGAATTTTCTTGACTTTTCAGAAAATATACAAGAAAAAAATTCATTAAAAGAAGATGAATTAATTAGTGCTTGCCTTGCCCTTGATTTTGGCACTACAACAATTGAATACGAACTTTTTGACACCAAGAAAACGTATGCGCAGGGTAAGAGATTAAATCCCATGCAGGGCATAGGCTCTGAAGTGATGACAAGACTTGAATTTGCAAAAAAATCTGAACATGCCGAACTTTTAAAGCAAAAAACTCTTTTTGTTTTGGAACAAATTTGCAAAGAAGCTTTATCAGCAGGTTTCTTAGTTGAAAAAATCATATTTTCAGCTAATACGGTTATGACCTACCTTGCCTTTGGCTTTAATAGTTCTTGTCTAGCTACGGCGCCCTATAGCCTTGAATTTAAAGGCGATTGCACTTTAGAATTTGAAAATCTTCCCCCTATCTATATTCCTCCGCTTCTTGCTCCTTTTGTTGGCGCAGATATTTCAAGCGGTCTTTTCGCGCTTAAAGAACAAAAAGAACTCAACTATCCTTATCTTTATATTGATATGGGTACAAATGCTGAATTTGCTCTTGCGCTCAGTGAAACTGAGTATTTTATCACCTCTGTTCCTCTTGGACCGAGCATTGAGGGTGTCGGGCTTACTTTTGGCACACTTGCTTCTGCTTCCAGTATTGTAGATTTTCACATCAGTCCTCAGGGAATACAAGCTGAACTTATCGACAAACATGCACAAAAGGCGAGTGGAATATGTGGTATTGGTTATTTAAATTTACTTTCAGCACTTAAAAAGCTTTCTATCCTTGACAAAAGTGGGCATTATAGTGTACAAGAAAGTATACCCTTAGTTAAGAAGATAACACAAATTTTTACGCATAAGGGCGAAGCATGTCTAAAACTAGGGTCAGATTTTTACCTTTCATCTAGCGATATCGAACTCATTCTCATGGTAAAATCGGCTTTTAGAACAGCCTTTGAGATACTTCTCTATGAGGCAAGTGCAATAAAAAACATTGAATTTACAGCAAATTCTATTAAAACCATCTACCTTGCAGGCTCTTTAGGGAAATACTGCAAGACACAAAGCCTTACTGAACTTGGCTTTTTACCTAATCTTCCTAAGCAAGAGATTGCGCAAGTAGGCAATATGTCTCTTGAGGGTGCAAAAATGCTGTATGTGCAGGACAAGCAGGAAACTATACATCAAACTTTCAATAATTTTAACTATATAGAACTTGCAGACCACGAACTTTTTAAAGAATATTATATCAAACATTTTTCTCTAGTTAGCTAGAGTACAGAGATTTTTATGAAAAACATGCAAAATAACACAGTAAAACCTTTCTTTCCTTTATTTGCAAGACCAAATGCTTTTATTCAAAGTGCGCTTGTAGCAACAGGCATTGTTGTTGATGAAGTTCTCAACCAAACTTCTGCGCAAAAAAGCGATTTACCCTACGCAATCAAAGAACTTTCAGCTATGCTGACAAACGAAAGAACAGAACTTGTGAAGCCTTATTGGACTTCCTCTCGCTTCATTGCTGCCTATACTTCTTTTTTCATGCCATGGAATCTCATTCGCCTCACACAGCTCTTTCCCTATCTTGAAATGCCTGAATGCGAAGACAACGACTATGTTCTTGACCTTGGCTCTGGAACAATCACAACAATTATAGCCCTTTGGATTGCAAGAGCTGATCTTAGAGAAAAAAAGCTCAATATAATAGCTTCTGATGTCGCCACAAAGCCAATGGAAATTGGTTTAAGCATATTTAAAAAAATATGCGAAAAGTTGGAAGTAGAATTATTATGGAATATCAAGCTTGAAAAGAAGAATGTTGCACAAGTAGTCAAGGATATGTTGCATTCAAAGAAAATAAAGCCGAAAATTGTTATTTCTGCAAATGTTTTCAATGAAGTAGAAACAAGACAAGGCATGCAAAAAACAGAATTGACAGAGTTTTTTGAAAATTATACGCGTGACATCAAAGAACTTTTGCCAGAAGACAGTGCCTACTTAGCTATTGAGCCTGGCACAAGGCAAGGCGGCAGAATTATTTCTACCTTGAGAGAGCAAGCCATTTTAAACGAACTCTTCCCTTATTCCCCTTGCCCTCATCCTTATGAATGCCCTATTTTAGCTAATCCGCAGCTAAAAACGTGGTGTCATATGCAATGCCCAACTTATTCTCCAACATGGCTAAAAGATTTATCAAAAGCAGCTGGTATGGAAAGAGATAATCTTAGCCTTTCCTTTGTGTTTTTAAAGCCATTTTACGAAGGTGCTTACTCAAATGCAGGGCGCATTATTTCAAACGCATTCCCCGTGCCTGGGCGCGAGCGTTGCCGCTATCTTTGTTCTGACAGAGGACTTTTACTCTTACCAAGTTCTGCTCAGTTTCCTCATTCCTCTCTTGTTTCTATTTCAATAACCCATAAAAGAGATAAGAAAACAGGTGCAAATATCGCGCAGGTAGATATGTCCTCTTCTTTTAATTCTTACGATGACGATGATTATGCAGATTAATCTTTTATAAATAGCTTTGTGGACTACTACCAAGCCATTTTTTGAAGAATTGCCTTCTTTTATGCTTTTCTTCTTTTGCGCTTACTTTGTTAAAACAAGCAAGTTCAGTATTGAGGCGCTTGTATAAATCATCAGCAGACGAAATACTTTCTATCAAACTTGCTCTTAAATCAGGCTCTTTTTCAAATACCCATAGGAAATTTTTCAAATGTTCACCTACATAGGTTTTTGTGCCAAAAACTAAAGGCTCTAAGAAATTTTGCCCGCCAAGTGGCACAAGAGAAGCGCCAACAAAACAAAAATCTGCTAAGGAGTATAAATTTCGTAAATCTCCGAAAGTATTCCAGATATACATTTTATTTTCTTTTTCAAAGTGACTTTGCACTGTGTCTATCTTTATATTTTCCTCGCTCACAAGAAGAGAAGCTTCAAGTTCATTCTTCCAAAATTCAGCTCTTTGCACATGCTTTGGACAAATAATAAAGCATGTTTGAGGAAATTCTTTACGCAATTTCTTTATTATAGGCAGCAAAAGCCCCTCTTCTTCTTCACGCACAGAAGCAAAGAGCAGGCAAGCTTTATCAGAACTATTTTCAAAAATATGACTTTGTTCAAGCATAGTTCTTGCTAGTTCAAATTTGAGATTTTCCCTAACATACACTTCTATTTTTTCATGCTTATTTGAAAAAATCTGACTGAACCTTTGTGCGTCATCTTCTGAAAGAGCGTACACTTTTTGAGGCGCAAGTTTTTTGAGTATAAAAGAGAGTTTAGACAGGTTTTTAAAGCTTTTTTCCGTCATTCTTGCATTGATAAAGGAAAAAGGAATGTCTAAGTCCTTACAAGCACGCAAAAGCCCAAACCAGATTTCTGTTTCAAAGATATAACAGTAAGTTGGCTCAATTTCCCTCAAGGCTTTTTCAATAAGCACAGGCTTATCAAAGGGAGTGTAATAGGCATGCAAGACTATATCGTCATGCTTTTTTGCAAAATTGTTAAAAGTATCTACTCCCTCTTTTGTCCAAGAAAAGCAATAGTATACGCAATCAGCTTTCTGCCTTTTTAAAATAAAAGTACAAGCAAGAAGTGCTTCACCGCCAGAAGCAGCATAGAGCAAGATTTTTTCCTTGCACGCGCTCTTTGCATAGTTTTCGCAAACAAAACGCTGTGACAAGCCAATTTTCAACCGTCTTCCTTTCTTTAAAAAAGGAAGGGCTATTGTCCACAGCAAAGAATAGATGGCAAAAAATATTTTCATAAGACTTAAATAAAAGAAGACCCCCTTTTTTCAAAGAGAGTCTTCTTTTTGTTTTTATGTAAAGTAGATGAAAGAAACTACTGCAAAGATAGGTACTAAGAAACCTACTGACCAAGCCATGTAGCCAAAGAATGATGGCATTGTTACATTTTGGTCGTTAGCAATAGCGCGCACCATGAAGTTTGGTGCGTTACCAATATAGGTAACTGCGCCCATGAACACAGCACCAGCAGAAATAGCCATCAAGGTGATTGCGCCTTCGTTCATAAGATAGGAAGCATCGCCGCCAGCTGTATTGAAGAATACTAAGTATGTTGGCGCGTTGTCTAAGAAGGCAGAAAGTGTTCCTGTTACCCAGAAGTACATCATATTATTAGCAGAACCGTCAGCATTAGAAACTAAACTTACAACAGAAGCAAGTTCGCCGTTTACACCAGCTTTGAGAATGGTGAGTGCAGGAATCATGCTAAGGAAGATACCAATAAAGAGTTTTGCTACTTCAGCAATTGGTTCCCAGTTAAAGCCATTTGCTTCACGGCAAGCAGTTGAAGTGAGTTTCAATGAAATACCTGCAATCACAAGAAGTAAAACGTCTTTCAAGATATTTTGGTATTCGTATTGAACGTGATAGATGTCAATATAGCCGCCTGGCTTCCATGAACCTGACATAAGCACGCAAGCAACAACGCCAGCTAATAAAATAAAGTTTATTTTTCCGTCAAAGCCAAGTTTTTCATCAGACATATTTTCTTGAACAGGCTTACCTTCTTTTGCGTACAAAATTGTGTCAAGTACGAAGTAGATAGCAAGCAATGCAACTGAAATAATAATCATTGGCATTAAAAGATTTGTTGTTGTCCAGAAAAAGCTTACGCCTTTCAAGAAACCTAAGAATAAAGGTGGGTCACCTAAAGGAGAGAGTGAACCGCCGATGTTAGCAACTAAGAAGATAAAGAATACAACTTGGTGTACGCGGAATTTTCTGTGTGCATTTGCACGAAGAAGCGGACGAATAAGAAGCATTGCCGCGCCTGTTGTCCCCATGAGAGAAGCAATTGCAGTTCCAATAGCGAGGATAATGGTGTTAACCATTGGAGTTCCAGCTAAAGAGCCTTTTAAGCGTATGCCGCCTGCTACTGTGAAGAGTGAGAAAAGCAATATAATGAATGGGATATAGTCAAGTACAAGAATATGTATTACTTCATAAATGGTGATTGCTGAACCAAATACAAAGAAGCAAGGAATAACAAAAGCTAATCCCCAGCCTAGAGCTATTTTTCCATAGTGATGATGCCAAAAATGTGGCACTAAGATAGGGCCAAGCGCGATTGATAAAAGCATACATACAAATGGTATTACCCAAACAACCGACATATCAGTCGGTAAATGCGCTGCACCTTCAGCAGCAAAAGCACTTATAGGCATTAAAACAAAGGCAAAAAGCGCTAAAAAATATTTTGCAAAAAATGATTGCATTAAGTTTTTCCTCCCTAGTTGAAAAAACGGTTTAAGGATTAAATCCTACATAAAAATTCACTATTCTTTTGATGTTATATAACAAAAATAAAAGAATTACAACAAAAAATATTGAGGATGCACACTGGCTTTTCCTGCATACATATTGTCGAAATGCGAAATCAGCGTATCAGTGCTTTTTTCAAGTGAATGGGCTTTCGAAGCTTCAAGAGCTGTTTTTTCCCAATGTGCGTAATTTTTTTCGTCCAATATTTCTTCCATTGCATCAAACCAATTTTGCACTTCTTCTTCTGTTGGAATATAGCTATAATCTTTATGACACTGAGCTGGCGTAGCAATTGACATGCCGCCCTTATTAACAGCGTCAGGCAAACCGCCTGAAAGCGAAGAAATAACAGGTATACCATTCATAATTGCTTCTACTGCAACCCTGCCAAAAGCTTCGTACCACACTGAAGGCGCAAGAAGAAGTTTTGTTTTTTCATACACAAGCTTTATATTATTTGTATGCTTTGCAAAGGTTACATTGCTGAAAGTCTGCGGATCTTGCTTATACACACGCATGACTTCTTCCCAAGTAAAACGGCTTTCCACAACTAAAAACTTCCATTCAGGTCGTCTTTCTTTTGCCATGAGCGCAAGACGTAAGAAGATAGCTGCCCCTTTTTCTGGACTAGGATTAATGAAGGTAATAAAAGTATTGTCCCTTTGCCCTTCAACAAGTATCTTTGTAGGCTCTATAAATGTGCCCATTGGCAGTATATTCACTTTGCTCGTTCTATAATAATTATTTGCTGTTGCCTGACAATCTGTGAGCAATAAATCTACATTTGGGAAATGGTAGTTTGCATAATTTCCATTTGGCACATGCAAAACTGTCTTTATATTTCTTCTCTTACATTCAGTGATTATAAATAATTCAAGCAATCCACCGCCATAAATAAAGAGAATATCTGGCTTAAACTGCGCGATTATTTCAATAAATTTTTGGTAAAATTTATTTTCTTCTGCCCTTGTCATATCGTCAAGAATAGAGGATTTTGTTTTTAAATACGAATAATGAATATCCTTATCTTTAAATTCAAGCCAGTCACTTTGCTCATTTTGCGGAATTTGCAAAGCTTGAAAAAGTTCAAAGCCTTCCTGCTTATCAAAGACTAAAGCAGAAAGAACCCTGCACGCATAGCCACGCTGCATTAATTGTTCGTAAATTAATTTCATCTGAATGGCAGCACCACTCATAGAATCGTGTAAGCAATAAGGTGCGGCCCAAAGGATTTTTGCATTTTTTGATAATGAATAGTTCATACAAGTGACCCCTTATACACTTTATTCCAATTTATGATTAATGGTTTATGATTTTTCTTTTTGCCTTCGGCGACCAAAGGGGCACGCCCCCTTTGGAAACCCGAGTTTTGCGCGGTTAATATGAAAGGCTCTGGCTAAAGAAGGAAATTATTTTTTT
>CAYJHE010000106.1:0-8186 GCA_964369675.1 uncultured Desulfovibrionaceae bacterium
TGCAAATAGAGGAAGCTCTTTTGCAATTAGAAAAAGAAGGCAATGAATTTATTGTGTTCTTTAATGCCGAAGTTGACAGAATTAATGTTCTCTATAAGAAAAGAGACGGTAATGTAGGTCTTATCGATCCTGTCATCTAAAGCTCAGCAAGCATTTAGTTAAGTAAAAACCCCTTATTTTATAAAAAATAAGGGGTTTTTATTATTTAGAATTTATTGTCTTTTTAAGTTGATTGCATTTTGCAGCATTTCATTACTTGTCGTAATTGCTTTTGAGTTAGACTGAAAACCTCTTTGTAAAACAATAAGGCTTACCATTTCATTAGCTAAATCAACATTAGAACCTTCAATATTATGAGACGTTATAGAGCCGTAATTAGAAGTTCCGGCTATGCCATTTTCTTCAAGTCCGCATTCATCAGTGACTATATAATGGTTGTTACCGTCTCGTCTCAAGCCGTCTTCACTCGTTACTCTATAGACAGGAATTCTATATAAAGGGTGAGACTCGCCATTGGTGAAAATTCCATACATAGTGCCATCTTCTTTCATCTGCAAAGAGCTGAGCTCACCTTGTGCATTACCGTCTTGCTGAAGGTTACGCACACTTGAAGTTCCGGCATAAGCAGTTGAAGCAGTGGATTCAAATTCTGGTGGAACAGCAATACTAGGAAGCAAGGAAGAGTTATCACCAATATCTGCTGCCGTTACATTGCCATTAGTCCAATTAGTGCCTTTAGCACCAAGATTTAGTTCAATAGTTTGAGCAGCAGCACCATCAAAATTCACAGATAATTGAGGAAAACCATTTTCACTTAAGGTCGATGGTGTCCAATTTGTAAGGTCAGCATAATCTGAACCTGCTGCTGGCGTAAAGGCTGACATATCTACTAATTGACCTGAAGAATTATACTTCATTGTACCAGACATCAAGATGCCTGCTTTATCAGGATTTGCTCCGTTATATTCAATAGCATCTGCATCAGCTGTCACAAGATATTCAACCATTTTTTGTCCGTTCTCATCAGTTGCGACATCAAAGTGTATGGTTAACTCTTGCTTATTGCCAAGTGAATCGTAAACAGTGAGTGGCTGTGAATAGGGTGAGTTAACCAAAGGCGGGTCATTATTTGCATCATAAGCGTTAATCATGCTAAAATAAGGGTCAACTGTAATTGTTTCTTCCTTTGTTGCATTTGGATCAGTTGGGGTAGGATTAGGAACAGTTATAGTCTGATACTGATTATAATGGCTTGTTTCTACGCCTATATTAAATTGCGCTGTAATAGAGCTTGTAGCAACAGCAGGTGAAATTGGTGCATTATTTACTAAATCAAGCTGAAGGTCTCCTAATGCCCCTTCTACGCCCGTGAGTGGGTCAATAGCAAAGGCTTGCACATTTGCACCAGTTGGATCTTCGTAAAAACCTTCATCATCAAATATAAAGTTACCAGACCGAGTTAAAAATTCTTCGCCATCTTCGGCAACTACTTTAAAAAAACCCTTACCTTGAATAGACAAGTCGGTAAAATTTGCCGTTGCTTCATAATTTCCCTGTGTGAAAAGAGTGCGATTATCGTAGTGCACACTACCGTGCCCTAACTGGTTCTCAACAGTGGTATTAGACGTTCCTAAGGCAAGATTAGAATAAAAAAGATCTTGGAAAAGCCAATTATCCTGCTTATAGCCTACAGTATTGACATTTGCTATATTATTGCTGACGGTCGCCATGCCGCTATCATGCGTTTTTAAGCCAGTAGCGCCGATATAAAGACTGCTCATCATAAGCAAACTCCTTAAATTGCGGAAGGTAAAATCTTCCATTCCCTCGTATATAGGGAAGTATAAGCAAAAGTCGTGCCAAAAGTTAAACTTTTTTTAGGGGGAAAAGCGCGTTTTTATAAAAAACGAGTTATCCCTCTCAAGATCACCCTTTCCTTAAAAAATAACATTAAATTCAAAACAAATATATATGTTGACCATATAAGTAAAGATTAAAAGGCCTTACTAATCTAACTTATCAAAAACATAAACAATTTCATCATCAAAGGCAGTATTTAGTACTTCTATGTTTTTCTGAGAAAAATAATCAATTATACTTTGTGTTGGAAAGCCAAATCTATTAAATAAAGCAGTAGAAGCAACTACATAACTAGGGGAAACTCTATCATACAGTTCTTCATTATAGGCATTTTGCGCGCCGTGGTGGGGTAGGATTAAAAGTTCTGCTTGAAGATTTGTATTTCTCTCTAACAGTTTTTCTATGCCCTCATGCTCGATGTCGCCACAAATAAGAACTATACCTTTATTCTTATGCACTAAACGAAGAACTAAAGAAGTATTATTTGAATAATTTAACTTATTAAAGTCACTATTCAAATCAGGCGAAAGGACTTGTGCATATAATATTTGAGGAACAAGCTCTATACTATGTCCTGCATGGAGGGCAATGTTCTCAATTCCCTTGCCTTTTGCAAATGTAAGCATTTCTTTTCGCATCTCTTTTTTATTATCCAAAGCAGAATAGTAAAGCTTCTCTATATCAATATACTTGATAAGGTGAAAAAAGCCTTTAGCATGGTCAAGGTCAAAATGTGTGATAAAGGCAGAATCTATCTTTGGAAAAGCCCTGTAGGAAAGCACTTTTGCTACTGTGTCTCGCCCTGTGTCAAACCTATTTCCATACACTCCGCCTGCATCAATAAGAAAATTCATATCTGCGTGTTGAATAAGTATGCTTTGCCCCTGCCCAACACTAAGTATACGCACAACAATTCTTTCTTCACTCTTTGCTTGAAAGTTATCATATATAGTATAAAGGGGAAAAGTGAAAAGACAAAGAAGAGAAAGAGTAAGAAAAACATAAGGAAGCTTGAGCTTTTTCCAATACAAAAGACTAAGAATAAAAAGATAATAGCCTATACTTTGCCATATATCAGGCCTATAGGCTTGTAGAAAATCAATAAAGCGAAAAATATCGAGATATTGAAGAAAATCTAAAAACAAAGAAACAAGAAAAGACGAGCTTGTAATAAGCACTTCACTCAAAGAAAGAAAAGGCAGACTAAATAAAGAAAGAAAAGCAAGAGGCAAGATAAGTAATTGCAATAAAGGAAGCCATAGCACATTGAGTATAAAGTTTGGGCTAATCACTCCAAAGACAGAAGCCTGCAAGGGCAAAAGAAAAACTTGAATAACAAAACTTATAAAAAGAAGATTTAATGCATAAAGCAGCATTCTTTTAATAAAAGAAAGTCTTTTACGCGGAAAATCTTGAGAATAATAAAAGAAATGTGAGCGAAAATAAGAAAAAAAAGGCGCAAACAAGGCTATTGCAAAAACTGAAAGAACAGAAAACTGAAAGCCTAAATGAATAAGCGCGTCTGGCATGAGAAGCAAAATAATAAAACCTGCAAGAGCAAGGCAGTCTAGCAAAGAAAACTTCTTATACATAAAAAGACAGACAGAAAATATCAAAAGCATAAGTGAAGCCCTCAACAAAGAAAGAGGGGCATTGCCAATCCAAAAATAAAGCAAGGCAAGAGGAAGAGAAAAAAAGGCAGTGAGAAATTTTTGTGGAAATCTTTCAAGCAGTGAGGGCAAGAAATAAACAAGGATTTTTACAAGAACAAAAGCAAGCAAGACAGCAAATAATAAGTGCATACCTGAAAGCGCGATTGAGTGCACTAAAGAAGCCTTTGTGAAAAGAGTATACATTTGCGTATCTATATAAAATCTTTCGCCAAATATAAGTGCAATTAATATGGCCTTTGCTTGACTGACTTCATTGTTTTCAATGCATAAAGAAAGAAAAGCATTGTATAAACTATTCCGTAAACGCGCTAAATAGTTTCCCTTCCCCTCAAGTTCTACTTCGTCTTTTAACACATTTATATAAGCAGAATAAAAAACATCCATGCTATGCCAATAAGAAGAAGCGTCTGTAATACCGAAGTTTTTTGGAAAATTCACAGGGCGAAGAGCAGCATTAAAAGAAATCTTCATACCAACTAAGGGCACGATTGGTAAAGCTTCTTTTGCTTCAAGATAAGAAAGTGGAATATAGACAACGGCTTTTTCTTTTAGGATAAGCTCTTTATCACTGCTTTCTATTTGCGAAACTATCAACCTTAATCGCTTGTCTTGTAAAGATTGCACTCTATCAATGTGCGCGCTATACCTTTGCTCTTTGTTGATAAATGATAAGGAACTAAAATCTATATTCTTATGAGCGGGCATAGAAAAAGTATAGCCATAGGCAAGAATATAGCAAAGCAAGGATAAAAGCAGTAAAGGACTTTTCTTTTGACCTTTTTCAGATAGCAAAAGAACAAATAACAAAAACATACAAAAAACAGAGGGCAAAAGCGTATATTGCGCTAATAAGCCTAAGAAATACGCAAAGACTAAGGCATACCACGACATAGGGCTTTGCACTAATAAGGAAGCTTGTTTTTGCATGTTATTCTCTTTGATTATAATGTAAAAAATAAAAGCGAAGAGATGATAATATGTTTTTATATACTTAAAGTACATATTATATGTTTTTTTACATTAATGCAAACCAAGCAGAATAAGACTAAAAAAGCCCTCACTATATTTAGGGCTTTACATTTTTTAAAGTCTTTACTTTTGCCCCTACTTCTCATACCCTATAAAAAACCATGTTACACACAAAAGGTATAAAGTCGTGCTTATCATAAAACCTGAAAAAACAATTGAAGTTGCAAAATACTTTTCTTGGTTTTCCTTCTTACTCATCATCGTTTCAAGCGTATTTTTGACCCTTATACTTGGTCGTTCTATGCTTATTTCCTTACTCGATTCACAAAGGGAATACGCTGTCTTAGTTGCCGAAGATTTCAACCAGCAATTATTCAGAAAGTTCACTGTGCCTATTGCGCTTAGTCAGAAAAACATTTCTTTGAGCGACCCTGAACAATATCGCTTTTTGAACGACACTGTAGAATCGCTTTTGAGCGGTCTTGACATAAGAAAAGTGCGTATTCTTAATAACGAAGGTGCTGTAGTATATTCTACAAATGTGGAAGAAATTAAAGATAAAGTTCTTGATGCAACAAGTCTTGAACAATTATACAATTTCACTATTCCTTATTCTTTTGAGGAAGAGAGCAATGCTACCTATCTCGAAGCTTTTTTGCAGAGGGAAGTGTATAGCGATTCTTTTTTGCTTGACGTGTATTTTCCTCTTTCTGTTGACCCAGATCTCACGGAATATTTTGAAAAAGCCCCCGTGCTTGGTGTTTTGCAATTGCGAATAGACGTCAGTAAGCATTATCAAAATGCCATTGACTTTCAAAGGCTTATCTTTTTGATTCTTGTACTTTCTTGTCTTTTTTTATTTCTTTTACTACAATTTATTGCAAGAAGGGCAGAGAGCCTTATTTCAGAGCGTATAGAGCACAATAAACTCTTAGAAGCCCAGCTTCATCATCAAGAAAAGCTCGCAAGTATGGGCCGTATGGTTGCTTCTATTGCGCATGAAATACGAAATCCGCTTGGCATCATACAATCAAGCACAGAATTACTTGCTTCACGCAATAAAAACACAATGGATGATGCTTCTTTGCGTATTGTTGATGCAATGATGGACGAATTAAAGCGTTTAGGTGTCTTGGTAAACGATTTTCTTGACTATGCAAGACCAAGAAAGTTGAAATTAAAAGAAGTAGATTTACTTTTTTGCTTGACAAAGGTGCTCACCTTTTTAGAGAATAAAATACAGTCTTCACACATAAAGCTTGAAGTGCGTACACCTGAACAAGCTCTCTTGTTTGGTGAAGACGAACTTTTGTATAGAGCTCTTTATAATGTCATAGGAAATGCTATACAAGCCATTGAAGACAAAGAAAATCCTATGCTTTTTGTCGAAATAAAGGCAGAAGAAAATAAAGATATTTCAATTTCTGTTTGCGATAATGGCGGCGGCTTTTCTGAAGAAGTTTTAAAAAACGCCCTAGACCCATTTTTTACAACCAAGGAAAAGGGCACAGGGCTTGGACTGCCAATTGTACGTTCTATTGTACAAGCGCATGGCGGTGAGATTGTTTTATACAATAAGGACGAGGGCGCATGTGTTGAGCTTCGTTTTAAAAATTCTGAAAACCAATCTGAAAATTAATTTAACATAAAGAAGAGTACTAATTATGATAAAAGAAACGCATATACTTATTTTAGACGATGAAAAAAACTATCTTCTTGTACTAGAAACCTTACTTATTGATGCTGGCTATACAGTCACAGCTCTTTCAGACCCAGAAACAGCACTCACCTTTATAAGCGAGTCTGAAGTTGATGTTATTATTACAGATTTGAAAATGCCAAAGCTCACAGGGCGCGACATCTTGCATTCAGTAAAGAAGTCACACCCGCACACGCCTGTACTTATTATGACAGCCTTTGGCTCAATTGAGTCAGCTGTTGACCTCATGCGTGAAGGCGCTTTTGACTATATCACAAAGCCTTTCACTAATGACGAACTTCTTATCACTGTGCACAATGCTTCAAAGCTTTCTCAAGCGCATAGACAGTATAAATTATTGCAAGAAAGCATAGCTGAATCCTATTCCACCGAGCATATTATCGGTCAATCAAAGGTCATGCGTGAAATACGCGTACTTATTGAAAGTTCTGCAAAACACAAAACACCCGTGCTCATACGCGGTGAAAGGGGCACAGGTAAAACCCTTGCAGCAAAGGCTATACATTATAGTTCAGACAGAAAGGACTTTCCCTTTATTATAGTCAATTGCAAGAGTTTCAACTCACAAGCCTTTGAAACTGACCTCTATGGCTATGAAAGCGATAATAACGGCACTACTACCCTAAAAAGAGGAAAGATAGAGCAAGCAAATGAGGGCACACTCTTTTTAGAAGACGTGACAGAACTTTCACTTGAAGCTCAAGCGCAAATCTATGACGTGTTAAGCTCTAAACAGCTAAGGCGAATATCTTCAAAGAAAAGTGTCAATATTGATATACGCGTGATTGTGAGCGCAACAAAGGACATGAAGCAACTTGTCTCAGAGGGACTTTTCAGAGAAGACCTTTATTATCTTTTGAATATCATTGAAATTCAAATGCCTTCTTTGCGCGAAAGAAGAGAAGACATACCTGAACTTGTGGGATTTTTATCGCATAAAATCGCCAAAGAACACGGCATTGCAGACAAGAGATTCACAGCCGAAGCTTTGAACTACCTTTCTGCCTACGACTGGGAAGGCAATATTATGCAGCTCAAGAATGTGCTTGAAAGATGCATAGTTCTTGTGAGCAGTGAACACATCACAGACAATGACTTACCGCCTGAAATACGCGATGAAGAAGCGCAATTCAAAAGTGCTGTTGACTTGTTACCTTATGAGCTAAATCTTGCTGAAACCCTTGATAAAATCGAAGCGGCTATCATCAGACGCGCATTAGTGAAAGCTGACTTTGTGCAAGCGCATGCCGCTGACGCACTTGGAATTTCACGCTCGCTTATACAGTATAAGCTGAAAAAGTATAATATTACAGGGCATTAAACTCTATTTAATAGCACACAGAGAATGAACTTCCCCATCTTTTTTGTCACTCAGAAGACGACTGAAAGGAGGACGTGGAGTCTAATCCTTTTTTCTTTTCCCCTACTCGTGGTGATAGCCTGTTTTCTTTAATATAGCACACACTCTAAACACTTGTTCACTAAGGAGCACAAGTGCAAGTTCGTGCGGTAGTGTTTGCTTGCCAAAAGAGAGAAGCATGTCAGCTTTTTGTAAAACTTCTTGCGATAAACCGTAGGCTCCGCCAATAATGAAGCAGATATTTTTATCTAAGGATTTCTTATTACAAAAGTCTGCTAATTCAAGCGAGGGTAAAGTTTTTCCGTGCTCATCTAGGCAGATAATAAAGTCGTTTGCCTGTATATTTTTCAATATAGCTATGCTTTCTTTTTGCATACGCGCTTCTTTTGAAAGGCTTGCATCGCCGTCTTTGACTGATATTTCATGCAAGGTGCAAAAGTTCTTTATTCGTGCGCTATAATGCGTGTAGGCTTCCTTCCAAAAGGAAGTCTTTATCTTTCCTACAGAAATAATCTTTATAGATTTTATATTCATTTTGTGATTCCAATTTGATTTTTCTTTTGCCTTCGGCGACCAAAGGACTACTGCCCTTTGGAAACCCGAG
>CAYJHE010000107.1:0-8169 GCA_964369675.1 uncultured Desulfovibrionaceae bacterium
TTAGGTCAGCTATAGTCACGTCATCTTCTGAATTCTCAGCATTTGAACCAAAAATACCCTGCGGAGTAAAGCGTTCATAATTTGAGCCACCGCTTACATCATTTAATGAGTTTACACCATAAGCAAGCTCATCAAAGTTTCTTGGAGCACCAGCACGAGCGCTTGAAACTTGTACATTCAAATTTCCAGCTGCTGGCATAAGATTTTGATCTAGAGCGGCAAAAAATTCTTCGCCTGAAATAAGACTACCGCCAAGAATAAAATCAGGTATAAAGTCTTCATTATAAACAGTATAAAAGTTTTCAAGAATTATTTTAGAATCATTTTCATCAAAAAAGATTTCAAGATTCGAATCTACCTTTTCAAAAACAATTTCATCAATATCAAAAGCAAGTTCTACTTCATGCATATTTTGATTGATATTAATAAAAACTTCTTCATTAGCTGTAGGAATATTCAAAATTAAATCAGCCATATTAATTCCTTAACAAATAAATAAAGATTAAAATCATCTTTTCACTTATAAGAAAAAACCTTAAAAGCAAGAAGATAAGTCATCACTAAGGATGACAGTCTCATCAACAATTATGCATATTCTTAAAATTTATCCTAAACAAAGAAAAATCATAGAGAATACAGATTAATTTATATAAGCACTTTTAGAGTTAAATACCTCCAATTATTCGAATGTTTAATCTACAATAGAAAATACTAATACCTATTATAATAAAAATAAGAACTTTTACTCTTTTGACAATAGCACTAATTCTGTATTAAATCAGGGTGTTACAAATTATATTAGGAAAAACAAATACTTACATTTCAAATATTGTGCTTTTTTTCACAATAAAAATACATAGTTTCTTAGCTTATAAATATATTTTATATTACCCCCTTTATTTAGTGCTAGCTTTTTTTTCTCAAATATGTATAGTTAAGCTATCACACTTTGGGCGCGATAAATTCACGCGCTTTTGCCTTTTATATTGTTTATTTTGAGCAGCTTTTTTCATACGGACAAGGACATTATAGGGGGTTTTATGGATAAGAAATCAGAAATTGCAGTACTTGGGCTTGGCACAATGGGAAATGCCCTAGCAAGAAACTTGTTAAGCAAGGGCTTTTTTGTTGCAGGATATAATCGAGATTTTCAAAAAGCAAAGAATCTCAATGTATTGCAAGGGCAACATTGGGCTGCCTACGAAAGTATTGAAGCACTTATCATGGCTTTAGAGAGACCGCGCAAGCTTCTATTAATGCTTCCAGCAGGGAAGATTATAGATGACATGCTACACTCTTTACTACCCCTTCTTGATAAAGATGACATTGTACTTGATGGCGGTAATTCGTATTTTGAAGACACACAAAGACGCTATTCTATGCTTAAAGAAGTAGGTATACACTATTTTGGTCTTGGCGTTTCAGGCGGCGAAGAAGGTGCTCTCAAAGGTCCAAGTCTTATGCCAAGCGGCGAAAAAGAAGTCTATAAGCTCATTAAGCCCTACTTAGAAGCCATTGCAGCTAAGGAAAAAGGACAGCCTTGCTGCGCCTATATAGGAGCAGGCGGCGCAGGACATTATGTTAAAATGGTGCATAATGGCATTGAATACGCAGACATGCAATTGCTTGCTGAGGTATATTTAATTCTTAAATTCCTTCTTGGGCTTACAAATTCGCAAATTTCTCAAGTATTGCAAACGTGGAATAAAGGGGAATTGCGCTCTTATCTTGTTGAAATAAGTGCAAAAATATTTTTGGAAAAGGATAATGAAACAGATAATGATTTAATTGATATGATTGCTGATAAAGCAGGACAAAAGGGCACAGGCACTTGGACAGCACTCGAAGCTTTGAAGCAAGGACAGGCAGCAAGTCTTATCGACAGTGCCGTACAGGCTCGTTTTATTTCAAATATGGAAAACATGCGCAAGACATTTGCTCGCCCTATTGTTATACAACAAACTATTGATACTTCAAGACTGATTGAAGAAGTTGAATGGGTGAAAGAAGCCTATTATTTATGCAAAAGTCTTGCTTATGCACAGGGTTTTGCCCTCATGCATAACGCAAGCAAAGACTATGCTTGGAATTTAAACTTAGGTGAAATTGCCTCCATTTTCAGAAAGGGCTGCATCATACAAGCTGAATTATTAGAAGAGCTTATGAAGACTTTTGCAAATAATCCAAAGAGCGAACATTTATTTTTAGCTGAGCAATGGCAAAAAACAGCGCATAATCTACTGCCCTCCTTGAGAAAATGTGTGCTTGCCCTTGTTGAAAAAGGCATAGCTGCCCCACTTTTTACTTCAAGTCTTACCTACATAGATCAGCTTTCCGCGCCTTTATTAGGAGCAAATCTGCTTCAAGCGCAGCGTGATTTTTTTGGTGCACACACTTTTGAACGCGTAGATAAAGAAGGAATGATGCATTATGAGTGGAACAAATAAGATGAATTTTATCATTTTTGGCGGCACTGGCGACTTGAGTTATCGCAAACTTTTGCCTGCGCTCTTCAACCTCTACAAAAGAGGAAGACTAGGGCAAAGCGATTGCATATACGCTATTGGCAGACGTGAATACAGTGATAAAGAATATAAAGACATTATCAAGGATTGGATTATTAAATTCACTCGCTTTGAAGCAGACAATGAAGCTATAAATGAAACTATAGATGATTTTTTCAATTATATTAACTATATACAAATGGACTTCACGCAAATAGATGAATACAAAAAGCTTATACCTTTTTTAACAAAATCTTCACTTGAGAAAAACATCTTTTATCTGGCTGTTGCGCCCAAGTTTTTTGAAAACATAAGTGAAGGACTTATGACAATAAGTTCCACCAAGAATATGCGTATTGTGCTTGAAAAGCCTTTTGGCGAAACGCTTGCACGCGCGCAGGAGCTGAGCAATACTTTAGAAAAGTGTTTTGGCGAGAAAAATATCTACCGTATTGACCACTATTTAGGCAAGGAAGTAGTGCGTTCTATTTTGACAATGCGTGCAACAAATCCTGTATTTCTCAGAACATGGAATAAGGAAAATATACAGGATATATGCATACAAGCACTTGAAGAAGTAGGCATTGGCTCGCGCGGTGCTTATTATGATGAAGCTGGAGCAATGAAAGATATGCTACAAAATCATCTCATGCAAATTCTCAGCATTGTTGCTATGGAATTGCCTGATTCTATCAGCGACATAGCTGCTATACAAAGAAATCAAGAAGAAGTGCTTTCTTCTTTACGCCTGCTTGAAAAAGTTGACCTTGCATGCGATTTGACTCTTGCCCAATATGAAGGCTACTTGGCTGAAGCGCAAGTTTCGCCAAATTCACAGACTGAAAGTTATGTAAGTTGCAGATTATTTATCGACAACGAACGCTGGCAAGACGTGCCCTTTATACTGACAACAGGCAAGAAACTTGCTACTCGTTCAATGTCTATAATAGTAAACTTTAAACCAATTGGTCACAGCCCTGCAAATAGGCTGATTTTTGAAGTACAGCCACGAGAAGGCGTGAGATTTTCTTTCAATATCAAAGAACCTGGCGAGAGCAATGCTATTCTTCCTGTTGAAATGGAATTTTGTCAAAGCTGTAATCTCGACTATAACAGCAATACACCCGAAGCCTATGAAAGGCTCATTGATGCTGTTATGCAAGCAGATAGGACATGGTTTTCAACATGGAAGCAAATAGCAAGCAGTTGGTCCTATATAGAAGCATTAAAACATGAACATAAAAAGCTGAAACTTCCGCTTTTAAGCTATGAAGTGGGCAGTGAAGGGCCTACAGGAGAGCTTCTCTAGTCAATAAAACGTATTTCTGCCCTCTTTCTTGAAGGAACATTGACATAGACTTCGTTATTGTTATAGCCAAAACCAAGCACAGCATAGACTTTTTCGTTTTCTGCAATCTTCAAAAGTTCTTTTAATTGCTTATTCGTATTGATAAAACCCTCTAAAAAACCAAGAAAACAAGAACCAATACCAAGAGTGTGCATAAGAAGAGTTGCAAAGCTAGTTTTTATCATGCAATCTTCAAGGGGCATTGCGCTTTCTTTTTCTGCATAAGCAATAAGAAGATGCGGAGCATCAAGCGTAACAGCATTCCTCACTTCTTCAAGATGTTTAAAAAGCGGGTGATTTGGCGCAGTTCTTCTCAATCTTGCAAGGCACATTTGGTAGATTTCTTCAACTTTTTCCTTTGTAGACACAACAATCCACTTGACCTTTTGTTCATTTTTTGCGCTTGCTGTATAGTCTAATGTGCGCAAAATAGTGTTGATTGCTTCTTTGTCTACAAGAGTGTCTTTGTAATTGCGTATAGAACGATTGCTCATAATACAGTCTGAAAGGTCTGCAAAGGCAACATTTTGCACAGCTTTATAGACTTCTTGTCCGTTTTCTTGCTCATTTTCATGCAAAACAATAGCATTAAATTCACACACAGCTTGGCAGTGCCCACATTTAATACAATGCCCCTCTGGCTCTACAAAGGCTTTTTTCTCAATAATTGCTATTATGCCCATAGGACAAAGTCTTTTGCACTTGCCACAAGCTTGGCAATCTTCTTTTTTTATCTGTATCATAGTCTTTTCCAATAAAAAAACACTTTACTATAAGTGATTTATTTTTGAGTATTTGCTAAAAACGCTCTTGAAGCGCTAAGCGAGCAATTAACAAGCAGTAGAAGCGTGCGCTTTTCACTAAAACTTTCGAGATATTGCACTATAAGAACTCAAAAAGTCAACACAAAGTTTAACGCATTTTCATCTTCTGCATAGTGTGTATTGCTGTAAAACTTCAAATAAAAGCCATACTGATTGAGTGAAAATTCACTCATGTATTCAAAATTCACTCACGCTATTTAATTCACTAGCCTTAAAGCGTGTAGTAGCACAATTGATATTTTGGCATGCCTTTTGCTTATATAGTATATATATTATTTTGATATATAAAAGCTTTAACGCATAAGGAGTATGACATGAAAGTTATTGATTTATCACACCCGCTTGAATTAGGAATGGCAGTATACCCTGGAGCACCAGAACCAGAATTTGCGCAAATTGGTGATGTTGCAGCTGGAGATACTTATCAACTTATCAAGTTCACTATGACCACGCACACAGGCACTCATATGGATTGTAACACACATGTGTGCTCAAATGAAAAGGGTTTCACTACAGATTCAAAAGATGTTGGCTTTTTTATGGGTAAAGGCCTTGTTTTAGATTGCACAAAATACGCAAATAATACTGAAATTGGTATGGAAGTATTTGAAAATGTTAACCTAGATGGCGTTGAGTTTCTTTTCCTTTATTGTGATTGGGCAAAGAAATGGGGTTCAAAAGAATTTTGGAGCGACTATCCTTATATCAGCGTAGAAGTTGCAAAATTCCTTGCTGACCACAAAACTATCAGAAGTCTTGGCGTTGAATACGCAACAATCGACCCTGTTGAAAACACTGATTTACCATTACATAAAATCTTCCTAAGCGAAGAAAAAATGGTAATCGAAAATCTTACAAACCTCGATAAGTTAATCGGTAAAGACTTCACTTACGCAGGTTTCCCACTTAAGTTCAAAAATGGTGAAGGCTCGCCAATACGTCCTGTAGCTATTTTAAACTAAATATATTTTTTGGAGAATTTACACATGATTTTAAAAGAACTCGTACAAAAACTTGACAGACATTTAACCATTCTTAAAAAAGAAGACCAAGCAAAAAACCTCATCATAGGTAATCCTGAAATGAAGGTGAAAGGCATTTTGATTTCTATGTCTTTATCTGATGCAGTCATCAAGAAAGCAAAAGCAGAAAAGAAAAATCTTATTCTTTGCTATAATGCAGTTTGCCTTTGTGGCACATGCCCAACTTTCCACGAATTAATCAAGAACGACATAGCTGTATATACAGTTAAAGCAGACTTAGAAACTTCATCAAATGGCTATGAAAACCTTATTGCAAGCGCACTTGGACTTAAAAATCCTACAATTGCTGACCTTACATACGAAGAAGCTTGCTATAAATTAGTTACATGTGTGCCTAAACAAGAAGAAGACTTTTCTACTAAAATCCGCTTAGCTCTTGGCAAAATTGGAGTTGATGACGGACCACAAGGTGCTGGCTATATTGGCACATATTCACAAGTTTCTGACTGCATGTATGGTCATCAATGGTTTGTAACCATGCCTGGCGCAGACCCATACATTGGTGCTGTTGGCGATTTATCAAAGGTTGATGTTGAAAGATTTGAAATGATTATCCCTGAGCATCAAGTTGAAGAATGTGTTGCTAAACTTTGGGAAATTCACCCATACGAAGAAGTTGAAAACGATGTCTACAAAATTGCTGAAACAAGAAACCACAAAGGTTACGGCAGAATGGGCACTATTGACGCTGTAAGCGCAAAAGATTTTGCAAAGAAAGTGAAATCAATTGTTGATGTAAAGGGTGTTTGTGAAGCTTCTGCAAAGATTGAAAAAGTAGGCGTATTTGGCTGGCTTTGCTGTGATGTTGTAAAAACAGTATTTGAAAACAAATTAAATGCTGTTGTTGCTGCTTTTATCAGCACAGAAACTGCTCTCAAACTTCAAGCTAACGGCGTTACTGTTGTTTTAGTTGATGAATTAGCAGCTAAGAAGCTTTCACTTGAAGCTTTAAATACTTATGCAAATGGTCTTGCTCCTTCAGCTTATATTGAAGAAAAAGCTTTTTAAGCATCGCTAGCTAAAAAAAAGAATAAATCAAAACAAACACAAAAGCAGGAGTAAATAAATGGATTACCCAAAACTTTACAAAGTAAAACAACATTTTGATGCCAGCGAAATAAAGGATGTACGCGCAAAGATTTTTGAAGAACTCAATAAAATCAATGCCGCACCTGAAATCAAGGGCAAGAAAATAGGCATATCAGCTGGTAGCCGTGGTATTAAATACGGCGATCAAATGTATAAAGCAATTGTTGACTTTGTTAAAGAAAGTGGCGGAGAACCGTATCTTATTGCTACAATGGGCTCACACGGTGGCGGAACTTTAGAAGGTCAATTAGGAGTGTTAAAAGAACTCAATGTGACTGAAGAAAGTATGGGCTGCCCTATTATTGGCTCTATTCATGCAGTAAAAGTTGGTGAAACTCCTGACAAAATTCCTGCTTTTGTGAATGAAAAAATTCAAGAAGTAGATAAAATTATCATCTTCAACAGAATCAAAGAACACACAGACTTCACTGCACCAATTGAAAGCGGTTTACACAAAATGCTCACCATAGGCTTTGGCACTTTAGAAGGCGCTGACAGCGCGCATATAAATGCAATGAAGTACGGATATTTTCACACAATTTCAGAAATCGGCAAGGTTTTGAACGAAAAGTTAGATATTCTTTGCGGTATTGCTCTTATTGAAAACGCGCTTTGCTTTCCACACACAATAGAAGCAATAAAGAAAGAAGACATGTGGGATAGAGAAATAGAACTTCTCAATCTAGCCAAAGAAAAAGCAGCAAGAATTCCTTTTGATGTTTTTGATATTCTTTTAGTCAAAGAAATAGGCAAGAATATCAGCGGTGGCGGCATGGATAGTAAGGTTATTGGTAGAATACGCGAACTTGGTCAAATTGACCCTGAGTTTCCTGACATCAAAAGAATTTCAATTTTTGGTATCACAAAAGAATCACACGGTAATTTCTGCGGTCTAGGTCTTGGTGACTTCTCTACCTACAAAGTTTTTGACGAAGTAAATAATCGCCAAGCTATAAGAGAAACTGTAATAAATTGCGTTGTTTCAATGACACCTGAATACGCAACCTTCCCTTGCTTACTCGAAGACGAAAAGGAAATGATTGAGCAAACTTTCAGAAATATCGGCGGTGTTGACGCGCCTGATGCAAGATTAGTATATATCAAGAACACTAAAGAATTAGGTGAAATATTTATTTCAGAAGCTTTAATTGAAGAAGCAAAGAAAAATCCATCTCTTGAAATTCTTGAAGGAACATACGAGTTCAAATTTGACGAAAAAAACGACATGACTGAACCCATGTTATAATATATCACTTTAAAATAATTCATCTTAATTAATGGATAATTGCTATACAAACGAGGTATAATACAATGAGTACAAGAAGAGCTCTTCTCAACATCAACGCAATAGACAGAGAAAT
>CAYJHE010000108.1:0-8022 GCA_964369675.1 uncultured Desulfovibrionaceae bacterium
ACGAGTACCTAAGGTATTACAGAAGTATATGGGATGCGAAGTCATTAAATAATGTGAACGAGGAATTTTCCTCGTGAACAAAGGCTTTAGCGAGCGAAGTGAAAACCGCGTTTTTCACAAGCGAGGTTTCGTCCACAAAGTGGCGAAACTAATCTATTCGGAAGACTGTATACGAGTACCTAAGGTATTACAGAAGTATATGGGATGCGAAGTTATTAAATAGTTTTTTTGTTCTTGGCTTTGTGCCTTGCTTCTATTTATAACAAGCCGACTTATTCTTCGTTCTTTATTGTGTGCGCTCCCCGCGCGGGCCTAAAGAGGGCAAAAGGACAGTGCCTGTCCTTGGCTCCCTCTTTGGAAACTGCGCCTTACCTGCGCTGAATTGGCACAAAGTCGGCTTGCCTTAAAGCGATGCCTTAAGTACCATTTTTTCGCTTCGCTCAAAAAAGGCACTTGGCAAGTCGCCATTGCTAAAGAAGAAGTAACATCTGCGCCGACAAAAGGCATGTGCCAATTCCCCAACTCAACACGCGCATCTACGAAGAATGTTAATACAACTAATGCTCTTTAGCACCTAAGATGGAACATGAGCATTAAGGTGGAAAGAGTGAGCTTGTTTTTGAATACTATGACTTCTCACGCAATATGGGCGAAAAACAGCTAAATTATGCACTCTATATTACAAGTAAGCAATCGAAGCTAAACCCTTGAAAAGAAGCTATCTTATTCCTCTTTGTCTTGCCCTTCGTGTATTTTCTTGAGCACTTCTCTTTCTATCATCTTAATCTTCTTCATCAATCTTGCTTTTTTATTCTTTTGATAGAGCGTGATAGTATTTAAAGAGATATAATAAGAAAGAATAGCCGAGGGTATAGCCAATAGAATAGCCCCTACAAACATAATGGTCAGCATTTCAGGGCCTTTATCGACAAGCTCCATGAAGCTTATATGGTCTAAATCAAGGCTTGGTAGGCTGAATGGAAGTTCTATATTGCCAAGAATGGTTGAATTGACAAAGTGGTAAATCTTTCGTCCAAGGTGATAAAAAGTAAGGTAGAGAGGTATCCAATTTAAAGGATTTGAAACCCATGTACCTACGGCAGCGGCAATCTTACTGCCCTTTAGAAAATA
Organism: uncultured Desulfovibrionaceae bacterium; assembly: GCA_964369675.1. Classification (GTDB taxonomy): domain Bacteria; phylum Desulfobacterota; class Desulfovibrionia; order Desulfovibrionales; family Desulfovibrionaceae; genus CAYJAZ01. Next base: position 1,132 of record CAYJHE010000108.1, read on the forward strand.
AGCAAGCAAAATAGCGCAAGGTGTTTGGACTGGCAAAAGAGGCAGCATTCCGATAAAAACACCAGAAGCAAGGCCGCGCGAGATAGCCTCAGGAGTTGCTTGAATACGCAAGACCTTATAATAAAGAAGCATACAAAATCTTTTTATTTTTTGAAAGAAATTATATGATTTGCGCCTTACCGTCTTTCTTATTTCCATACATCACCAATATTATTGATTTACTTACCAAAAATGAGGGCATCAGGTTTGATTTCAAGCAAACTTGCTATTTCTGCCACAGCCTTACTTGCCGCTTCTAAAGCTTTAAGCGTTTCAGATAATTGAACAATTAAAACTGAATCAGAAGAAGTTGTGGTATTTAGATTTTTTACAAATTCGTTTGAATTTCTTGATAAGGCATTTAAGGAATCAAGCACATTCTTTACTCCCTTCTCATTAGACTGTATCATTGTGTTCAGATTATTTGAAGTAGAAGTCAATGAAATCATTAATTCTGAAATTTGATTTGATAGTTGAGGAATATTTACTTGCACTATGATAGTTTCAAGCGAATGAATAACTGTATTTACCCCGTCTAATATTTCTCTCACGTCTTTTCCCATTTCAGCAAAGGGCACTTCTGAAATCTTTTCCCACACTTCTGAAAGTCTTTCAAGTGTTGTGGGAATTTGTAAAAAGTCATCTTGAAATTCAGGCTGCGTGCCTACATGATTATTTCTAAAAGAGAGTTCAATGGCAAGTCTGCCTGTGAGCAGTGATTGCGACTCAATTTGTGCAACTAAGCCTTTTTCTATGTAACTTTCTATAACTTCATTGGCATCATCTTGATCAAAGAAGGTTTTATCGTGTTGCGAAAAGATTTTATCCTTTTCAAGGCTGATTATAACAGGCGCAACATAACTTGTAAGGTTGAGCGGGTCGCCAATTTTCACTGTTTCCACTTGACCAACAGGCACGCCAAGCAAATAAACGGGTGAACCTTCACTTAAACCCTTAAGCGAATCAGAAAAATGACAAACAAAATAAAATTTGTCCCTTGAAAATAATGTGGGGCTGAGAATAAAGACCGCGCCTACAAGCAAGACAAGCGCGCCTACAACAAACATTCCAATTAATGATTTTCTAGCCTTATCTACCATATGTTATTCCTTCTCCCCTAACTCACCGCGACTGAGAAAGTGTTGTACTTGTTTTGGGCCGTGTTTTAATAGCTCATCGGGTGTGCCAAGAGCAAGCTGTGTCTTTGTTTCGGCGTCTAAAAATAGAGCATTACTTGCAATAGCAAATATACTGGCAAGTTCGTGTGTTACAACAACAACTGTCATACCAAGGCAATCTCTGAGTTCTAAAATCAACTTATCAAGCCTTGCAGCGGATAAGGGATCTAGCCCTGCTGAAGGTTCATCAAAAAAAACAATTTCAGGCTCTAAGGCCAAGGCTCTTGCTAGACCTGCTCTTTTGCGCATACCACCGCTTATTTCAGAGGGGTAATAGTCTTCAAAACCAGCTAAGCCAACAAATGCAAGCTTCATTGAAGCCAGTTCTTGCATTTCTCTCATTGTGTATTTTTTTCTGAAATGTATTTCAAGAGGCATGATGATGTTTTCAGCCAAGGTTCTCGATGACCACAATGCGCCCTGCTGAAATAAAACGCCTATTCGCACTAAAAAAGCATTCTTCTCTTCTTCGCTCATTGCCCAAAAGTTTTTGTCATCATAATAAATATCACCTTTGAGAGGTGGATTTAAGCCTATCAAAGTGCGTAGTAATGTGCTCTTTCCGCAACCAGAACCACCCATAACCACAAAGACATCTTCTTTTTTTATCGTGAAATTTAAATTTCTTTGTATGAGCTTTTCTTTATAACCAATACTCAATTTTTGTGCGTGTATGCCTTCAGTACTTTGTATATTCATAAGACACCTACAAACCAAGCACAGAAAGAATAATGGTGATAATTGAAGTCACAACAATAATACCCACTAAAGAAGTCACAACAGCAGAAGTTGTTGCCTGCCCTACTGCTTCGGCACTTCTACCGCAACGCATGCCTTGATAGCAGCCTGCTAATGAAATCACTATACCAAAGGTAAAGGCGTGAAATAAACCTATCCACAAATAGCGTAACTGCATATATTCTAAAAGATTTTCCATATACATTTCAGGACGTATGCCTATCAAGATAGCCACAATTAAGCCGCCTATAATACCAAGTATATTTGCGTATAGCGTAAGTAAAGGCATCATAATAACAAGAGAAATAACCCTAGGTAGCACCAAAAAATCGTAGGCAGAAATACCAAAGGTCTGCAAAGCGTCTACTTCTTCATTCACTTGCATTGTGCCAATGATTGCGGCAAAACTCGCTCCCGTTCTGCCTGAAATAATTATGCCTGTCAAAAGCGCACCCATAATGCGCACCATACTAAGCCCCACAAAGGAAGCAACATATACCTCAGTGCCAAAAAGACTCAATTGCACAACCGCAACAAAGGCAAGAATAAGCCCAAGCAAGAGAGACGTGAGAGAAATAATTCCAAGCGCGCTTACAGAACATTCATAGAGTGAAGCCCATAAGTCTCTTGAATACATAAAGCTTTTTCCTGTAAACAAGCGAACAAATGAAAGATAGACATCCTTCATAAAAACCAAAGCCCTTGCATTGCTTTCAGGAATTTTTAATGCCATTTCGCCTATATATTCAAGGGCAGAAAGCTTTTGTAAAGCACTTTTCCCGTGTTCTACTTTTGGAACAGCAAGAGCAAGTGTCAAGAGCTTATCTGCCTTTTTGTCTATATTCTCTATGCTGTAATCTTTTCCAACATCTTTAATTTTTTGTATAATTGCAATAAGAAAGGAAAGAAAATTCATGTCCCAACACAGCATTTTTTTACACTCTATCCTTACCGTTGAATAAGGATTTTTTGTATTGATAAATGCAAAGACATCTTTCTTATTTTTTTGCACAAGTGAAAAGTGTTCTTCATTCCACGAACCCTCAAAATCAATAGACAAAACAGCCTTTTCTATACTGTAATGAACCTTTGGTTTGATTGCTTGCGAAAAACTTTCCATGTCTCTTCTTTAACCTTTCTTAGTGAAAATCTTCTGAGAAAATATCTTTTTTAGGAATGACAAATTTGTGCTATAGTATTTGTTGTAGAATAGCCCTTAATAAGGTCAAGCGAGTGTACTTCTCCCCCGCTTTGTAAAACTATATCGTGCCCAACAATTTTTTCAACTGCCCAATCTCCGCCCTTAACAAGTATGTGAGGTTTTATTTGTGCGATCAAATCATAGGGAGTATCATCATCAAAAGACACGACAAAGTCAACAGATTCTAAATGGCTAAGCACATAGGCTCTTGCTTCATAAGAATTGATTGGTCTGTTAGGAGCTTTGTTTTGCCTTCTTACAGAATCGTCAGTATTGAGACCAAGCACTAAGACATCACCTAAGGCTTTTGCCCTTGCAAGCAAGTCCACATGCCCTACATGCAAAATATCATAACAGCCATTTGTAAAAACAATCTTCTTGCCTTCATTTTTTAATAATTCTATTTTTTCAAGCAAGGAGTTTAGTTCGCACATTTTCTTGTGTATTAACATATTGTACCCATAGAATAAATTATATCTTCATAGCATCGCGCACAAGATGCATTGTTTCTTGTGCTGCGGCACGCGCCTTAATTGCGCCTTGCCCTAAGACTTCATCTATATAGTAGGGTCTTGCCAAGATTTCTGCACGCTTTTGGTGTATGGGCTCTAAGAAAACAGCTATGCTTTCTAAGAAAATCTTCTTGCAGTCAGCACAACCTATAGTCGCAGTCTTGCAACCTTCTTGGATTTCAGCACACTTTGCTTTGTCAGTCATGAGCTCATGATAAGGATAAAGATTACATACAGCAGGATCGCCCTTATCTGTTCTGCGCACTCTATTTGTATCTGTAAGCATACCGCGCACTTTTGGCGTGATTTCTTCTAAGGTATCTTTCAAGAAAATGCCATTACCGTAAGATTTTGACATCTTTCTGCCGTCTAAACCTGGGCACTTTGCTGTAGGAGTGAGCTTTGCTTGCGGTTCAGGAAAAACCTCTTGCTTGTATATATGGTTAAACCTTCTTGCTATTTCTCTTGTGAGTTCTAAATGCGGAACTTGGTCTTGCCCTACAGGAACAAAACTTGCTCTGTAGAGTAAGATATCAGAAGACATGAGCACAGGATAACCAAGGAAGCCATAGTTGCCTAAATCTTTATTAGTGATTTGCTCTTGTTGTTCTTTATAGGTTGGACAGCGTTCAAGCCAGCCAAGAGGAGTTATCATAGAAAAAAGCAAGTGCAATTCAGCAGTTTCTTTTATATCTGATTGCAAGAAAATACCGCATGCTTCAGGGTCAAGACCAACGCTTAACCAGTCAAGCACAAGCTCACGCGAATATTCTTTAATATTTTCAGTTGAAGCAAAATCACTTGTGAGGGCATGCCAATCTGCAACAAAGAACAAAGAAGAATGTTCGTATTGCATAGGAACCCAGTTTTTTAATGCTCCATAATAATGCCCAAGATGTAAAGAACCAGTTGGGCGCATGCCTGAAATTGTTGAAATTTTCAAAATAAACTCCTTAAATGTTTCTATTGCTTATATCAATTGACAACTTGTAGGACTATATTAATAACAATTGTGAGATATTCATTAATAACAATGCCAAGTACATCTGTCACAATAAGCAAGAGCAATATCATCATGCCAAACTTTGAAATGCTCATATATTTAGCATCATAAGGATAGGGCAAGAATTTTGCAATTATATGGCTTCCGTCTAAAGGCGGAATCGGTATGAGGTTAATAAATGCAAGCACAGCATTAATGATAATTCCTGATAAAAGCATGTTTTTCAGAAATTCGCCAAAACTTGTTCCTGCAAAATGCACATAGCCAAAATCTACATATATCTTGAAAAGTATTAAAAACACTATGGATAAAAGCACATTTGACAATGGACCAGCCAAGGAAACAAGAAGCATTCCACTTTTTATTTCTTTAAAGCGTGTAAACCTTCTTGGATTCACAGGAACAGGCTTTGCCCAGCCAAAAACAAAGGGACTGAATGCCGCAGTAAGCACAAAGAAAAGTGTGCCCATAGGGTCTATGTGTGGCACAGGATTTAATGTTATTCTGCCCATCTTCTTTGCTGTGTCGTCACCGCAATAGTTTGCTGCAACAGCGTGCGCAACTTCATGCAAGATAATTCCAAGCGTAAGAGGAATAATCGAAACAAGTATTGTTTGTAGAATAAGCTGTATGTCCATAGGTAAACCTAAAAAATGAAGATTAATAAAGCTCTATAGCACTATACTAATAGTAAAAGTAATGAACAAATCTTTAGCGAGCAGCCCCCTTTAAGCTGTAGGGCATGCAAAATGTCTTGCGAGTATTTTGTGCTGAAGCCAAAGTCTATACTAATTAGTCTGCTACTCTGCCTTGAAGCCAGAAGTAAAGGTCAACTTCCATGCCTTCTTTTAATTCAAGACCCTGAGCTACACTTTCAGAAACATACAAAACTAAAGGAAGAAAGCCTTCGCCTAATCCTGCATTAATGACAAAAGAATACATCTTTGTTTCTGCTTTCTCTGGCCCAAAGGTAAAAGTTTTCAACTCACGCACTACAGCACGCGCTTGGTATTCACATGCTTTTTGCCCAAGGCTTACAATTTCAGCACCTTTGAGAGAAACCTTCATAGGTGGAACATCAAGTCGAGATTTATCAGGATTGTCTGCCAAGTATTGCATAGCGTATTTATCGTAATTTTCACCTTGTGTGATTGTCATTTCATCAAGCAAGGCTTTGCGTATTAAATAAACTAAACCTGCAAGAGCAAAGTTTTGTGGTTTATCTACTTCTAAATTTTCTTTTTTATCTCTAAAAAATAATGGATTGTAAAACCAAAAAGGTCTTTTGCTTGCTTCGTGTACAGCCAAAACTTCACCTGAAACTTCTGATTTCCATTCATAAGTGTCAAGAACGCGCAACTCAGTTTCTATGCCTTCCATAAGGGGAATTGCTGTCATTGGTTCTAGCTTGCCCTCTGGAGTACCCCTAAAGGTAGCGCAAGCTCTAAAAGTTCCTTCTTGAGGGTATGCCATAAGTATGGTTTCTTGCTTCTCTTCTTTTACTTGCCACACTTCGCGTGTGCCGCCATCGTTCACAATTCGCGCTATCACGCCAGGAACTTCTTTTTCAACATTATTAAGAAAAGGAGCCCACTTATCACCAACTGACTCAAGATGAGTAATATTCTTCATAACTTTAACCTTTATAGTAAACAATTTTCAATTTTTTTCTTCTCATTTTTAATAGACTTTTTTCGCTCTAATTGCAAGTTTTATTCGCAAGTATAAATATCATAAAGCAAAAAACAAAAGAAAAGAAAGCATATTAAAGTGTGTAATTTCAGTATATAATAAAGATTTCAAGAAAAACTTTATTTTTAAATTATTTTATGTTAATTTTTTCTAAAGTTAATTTAAATTAATCCGAAATAGAATATAAGTGAAACTATTTACAGGCTTAATATGCAAGAAAAGAACAACAAAGAATATTCAAGAAATACAGATACTTTTGCAAATAATATTCTGTACCCCTTAGCAGAGAAAAAAACTTTGCCAAGGTCTTTTCAGCTGGACTTAGCTAAACTCCAAGCTCTTCAAGAGTGCACACACAAAGCTATGCAATCACTTAGTGAACAAAGAGCTTTAAAACAGCATTCGCCTCATGTTTTAAGAATAGCAAAAGATGTGTATGACAATCTTCTCTTCTATGAAGAAAATGAAATTGTAAACTCCATCAAGGCAGAGCTTTATGACAAAACTTCAAGAAAGCTCGACTTTAAA
>CAYJHE010000109.1:0-7978 GCA_964369675.1 uncultured Desulfovibrionaceae bacterium
AAGGCGAGCAATGCTCGCCTTCATTATATCGTTCTAAATTCCCGTATTCATATAATTCTTTGCAAGGGGATTAACCAATTTATTTGGAGTGGCTTGCAAAGGCTTTTCTTCACTTTGTGTTGCTTTTGTTTCAGCTTTTAGCATATTTGAAGCATAAACATTAGAACTTAATAAAGCATTGTTTGCAGGAGCGGAATTTGCTGTTTGCACAGCTTGAGGGCTTTGTGCTAATGGTTTTTGTAATAATGGATTTGTAGCTTGTGTTTTGTTTACACTTGCCTCATTACTAGAAGCATTATTCAAAGCGCCACCCATAAGTGCAGTTGCCATAGAAAGCGTATTTATAGTTTGCCCTACTGCTTTTTCTTGCGGCTTAGCTTTTTCTTGCTCTTGACTGCTTGCCACTTCAAGACCTGCGCTTCTTGCTACTTGTGTATAGACATTTTTTGCCGCCCTAGAGCCAACTCCGGCTGACGGAGCAGCTGTTGTAACTATTCTTTGCTCTCCACCCTTTTCAAACTTTCTGCCAATTTCTTCAGCAACAGCTTGCGCTTCTGGGTCTTTAACAACCTCGCCAAAGGCCTCGTTTAATTCGCTTAATGTGTGTATAACAGCATCAATTTTCTCACAATCAAGTTTGAGATTTGCTTGAAGAAGCTGCGTATTACAATAAAAATAAAGGTTATGCAGATTTTCAGCTAGCTCGCCCCCTTTTTCCATATTGAGAGAAGAGTCCAAAAGGTTTATAATATCAATAGCTCTTGAAATAAGCATACCTTTTGTTGCATAGTCTTTTTCTGCAATTTTTTCCTTAGCTTGGTTAAGACAGAAGATTGCTTTATCAAATAAAAGCACAACAACATCGCCTTGCCCTACTGTACTTACTTGTGCAGATAAATACGATTGTCTTACGTTTTTCATATTTTTTTCCTTAATTTAACACCCTAGTTGCCAGCAATGTTTGCTTGTGCAAGCGCTTCGGCATTTGAAGTCATAAGAGCTTGCTGAACACCTATATAGGCATCTAGGCTAGCATATCTTATTCTTTGTCTTTCTTCCCAAAGATCTATACGAGTTACTTCATCTGCAATTTTCTTATTTAAATTGTCAATAATATCCATATAGTTTTCACGAACAATAGGAATCGCACCATTGCTATCGCCAGTTTCTATATATTTTGCTTCATCTGCAAAAAATTGTGAAAGTTCTTGCGCTTTACCTTGGATAATACTTACACTATCACCTTCATAGCTTTGATTTGGTTCAAGCACACCAGCTGTAAACTTAATAGAAAGACCATAAGCATCGCTTGATGAATCACCAACAGTATATCTATTAGGAAAATCAGGATCAGTGCGTGCTTTTATACCTGCAATATAGACTGTGTCTGGGTCTATATTTCCATCAGCATCTGTAGAATAAGTGACGTCATATTTACCAGGCTTTACAGTATCAAGGCTATCAGCATAGATAAAGTTTTCACTTTCAGTTGAATAGCTATCGCCTGCAAGAAGATTAGCAACAGCTTCTGGGTCATCTTCAATAGCTGCATTAAGCTTTTCTGTATCTATAACCAAGAGTCCGTAGTTAGAATCACCCTCTGTTACTTCTGTCATAATACCAAGTTGCGACATTGTTGAATAGCTTTCACCTTCCATACCAAAGGCTTTTGACGAAACAATAGAGTCCATACGCGATTCAAAGAGCTGAACAGCATAGTTACCAGTCAAAATAGAACCAATTTGCGCATCTTGTTGTGTTTCTGTGAGCTGAGGGTCTACGTTTTCAGAAGAAGTATCAACCTCAGTAAGTTCTTGTAAGGTTTTACGCATATCATTTACTGCATCAACCCATTCCGTTATCTTTTCAGCTACTTGTGAAGTGTCACGCCCAACAGTAATGGTAGTTGAACCAACAGTAGTATTTTTCAAATCTAGGGTAACACCTTCAACAACATCTGTTATCTTATTTGTTGAAGAAGTGATAACCTGCTCATCAAAACCATTCAAAACAAATTCTGCATCTTGCGCTTCTTTATTATTAAATCCGCCTGCAAAGGCATCTATGTCTGTGGTGATGTCAACAGCATTCGTATTGCCAGTTTCAGAACTTTGCAATTGAAAAAGATAACCACCACCAGAAGGAATAAGACTTGCTTTTACACCTGGATTGTTTGAATCGTTATTAATACGCTCAACTAAATCTTCAATGGTCATAGAATCGTCAATAGTAATTTCAACAGTTTCTGCATCATCACCAACACCATGCGTATAGCTAAAGGTCTGCCCTGACGTTCCTAAAGGTGGAAAAGAAGAATTTCCGTTTGCGTCTTCAACTTTTGAAATTGTGTTCTTTGTGGAATAAATCTCAGCAGAAGCAAGTTGTAAGATTTCTATAGCAAAAGTACCTTCAAGCGAGTCGTCTGTTGCTGTAGCAGAAACAGCTATTTCATTACTAGACGAGGCTGTAGGCAGAATGACCTCATTCATATTGCTAAGGCCTTCTGTAATTGTTTCTAATTCCTGCATCTTTGCAATAATAATATCAAATGCTTCAACACGGGCTTCCCATTCACCCCTCCAGTCTATCATAGAGTTCATTTGAATTTCTTCAACTTTTCTTAACTCATCTATCATAGCACCAAAGTCAGTTCCTGCGCCTAAACCTTGAAATGTAATTGTACCTGACATAATTACTCCGTATATAACCTAACACATTAAAAAATCTTAATGTTTAAGGAAAAAATTTCTTTAATTTCTTCATTTTTCATCTTTTGAAAATATTATGCAAAATTCATTCCAGTTAAATTTTAATAAAAAAGAGTATTTCTTCAATTATCTTTAACGGCAGAATTTTAATTAGCTTAAATTTTTTTAAAATTAAATTTTATATTTGTGCTTTGTTAGGCTTTACAAGAGGATAAAAAGTGCGTATTATCTTTTTTAAATAATTTATAATATAATAACAATTTTAGTATTAATTGTAGCTATATATATTTCATATCTTGTGCTTAAAAACGGAGAACACATGAAAAAATCAATAAAATCAATCATTTCGCTTGTTTTGATGCTACTTTGCCTTCTTGCACACAAGGGGCAATTTGCTTCTGCTGCAAGTATTGATTATGACTCTCTCAGACGCTTTAGCCAAGTCTTAGACATTGTTGAACAATATTATGTAGAAGAAACAAAGCAAAGTGAATTGATAGACGGCGCTATAAAGGGCATGCTCGAATCTCTTGACCCTCACTCCACCTTCATGGACGCAAAAGAATTTGAACTCTTACAAGAAAGCACTTCTGGTGAGTTCTTTGGCATTGGCGCCGAACTTTCTATGAGTGATGGCAGACCTGTTGTTATTGCTCCAATTGAGGGAACACCAGCGCAAAAAGCTGGCATTAAGTCTGGCGATATTATCTTTGCTGTTGATGGAAAACTCACATTAGACAGAAGCCTTACTGAAACAGTTTCCTTTATACGCGGTGAAAAAGGCACAAAGGTAGAGCTTGTTATCTTGCCAAAAGATGAGCAAAAAACAAAAACAATCACAATAACTCGCGGAGTTATTCCTTATATCAGTGTAAGAGCAAAGGAAATAGAACCAGGATATGAATGGATTAGACTTTCCTTTTTCAACGACAGAACAACAACAGAACTCAAAGACGCTATTAAGGCAGCATTAAAAAAAGGCCCTATTAAAGGCATTATTCTTGATTTAAGAAATAATCCAGGCGGTATTTTAAACGAGGCTGCTACAGTTTCAGACCTTTTCTTAGATAAGGGCACTATTGTTTCTATACGCGGCAGAGAAGGTATGGCTAGTCGCCGTTTTTCAGCAAAGAAAAATAACGATGACATGCTAGATGTGCCTATTGTTGTGCTTATCAATTCAGGTTCAGCATCTGCATCCGAAATCGTTGCAGGCGCACTTAGCGACAATAAAAGAGCTGTATTACTTGGTGAAACTTCATTTGGTAAGGGTTCAGTGCAAAACCTTATTCCTCTTCCTGATGGAACAGGCATAAAAATCACTATCGCCCTCTACTACACTCCAAACGGCACTTCTATTCAAGCGCAAGGCATTGAACCTAACTACGATATCGACATTTCAGCTAAAAAAGATGAAGTTGAAGAAGCGTCTTTAATCGTCAGAGAAAAAGACCTCAACTCACATTTAGAACAAGGAACTTCTTCAAAAAAAGAAACACAAACAAAGAAGTTTCCTGCTCCAAAATTAACTCCGCTTCCAAAGTCACTTAATGCAGAGAACAAGAAGCTTTTAGAAAACGACAATCAGCTCAGAACAGCTTTACAAGTCTTGAAGAATATGCCTACTTTATAAAAGTTTGATAGCATGAAAGCTGAACAAATTAAACCCTTTATACTTTTAGCAGTATCTACTTTTTTGGACTGGCCTTACTATGTAAGGCTAGCCCTTATTTATACTCTACTCTTTCTAGGGATTTTTGCATTTTTCCCAACAAGTAAAGTCATCTCTATCACTTCTAAGCCTGAATCTGCACAAGAATACAGTGTGAATACGCTTATGCTAAACATACAGCAACATGCTATTCAAGAAGAAAAAAATGCACGGCAAATAGTGCGTGGAGCAATAAGCAAAGAAGTTGCCAAAAAAGAAAAAGCTCACTTTGATGACAGACTAAAGCATGAACTTGAGAAACAAATAAATAAGCAATTAAACTACCAAAGTTCAAATATTTTTAGAGACTATATCTCCAAAGAAAGTGTGCCTTATAACGAAAGCAGCTCTGCTTCGATATTTGATAAAACAAGGCAAATAGACAACGCACTCATACAAACAGCACTCAAACTAAATATTCCATTATACAAGATAAATATAGACACCTCTTATGTTCGCACAAAGAACAATACTTTTTATCTTTACCAAAAAATATATATAAATTTGCCATCTACTATATCGCAAGAGCAGTGGAATCAAAACTTTAAAGACCAGCTTTCTTTATGGGCAAATGACGCAAAATTAGAATACAATTCAAGTAATTTTGAAGCAAAAATCACTGTGAACACAATTGAAACACACGAATTTTTCTATAGTTACAATAAAGATATTGCAAAATTAAGCATAGTTATAGACGATTTTGGAGCAAATGTAGATCAACTTACTTCCTTTCTTAGCCTTGACTTCCCTATAACTTTTTCTGTGCTCCCAGACCTACGAAACACAACAAAAGTAGCTACTCTCGCTCACTATGCTGGGTATGAACTCTTCTTACACCAGCCAATGGAAGACGCAGAAAGAAAATTTATTGAAAAGTCTTCCTTGTTAAACACTGACTCAAAAGAAGAAATTAAAAGAAAGTTTTTACGCAATTTAGAAAAAGTTCCTCATGCTGTTGCTCTCAATAACCATACTGGTTCTGGCTTCACAGCTAACGCAAATAGCGTTGCGAACTTTCTTTCCGTGCTCTTAGAAGAAAGACCCGAACTCTTTGTTTTAGACAGTGTTACAACGGGTAAAACACGTTTGCACGATATGGCACTTTCACGCTCAATAAAAACAGCAAGACGTAGTGTTTTTTTAGATAATGTGCAAAAAGAAGAGGAAATCCTCAAACAACTAGACTTAGCCCTACAAATGGCACTAGAAAACCCACAGAGACATGTTGTCGTTATTGGACACCCTTATAAAGAAACAATTGCCGCCCTCAGACAATGGCAAGGCTATAAGCACGAAAATGTTGAAATAGTTAATGTTTTTTAATTACTCTATTCATAATTTTCAGAAAAGAGTATTTTGAAATTCATCTTTATTAAAAAATTAATTTGATAGTCAAACAGATTAAAAATTCGCGAACCTAAAGCTTAGAATAGATAATATTATCTATTTCCAGTGTGTCCAAAGCCGCCTGCGCCACGTTCAGTTTTGGTCAAACTTTCAACTGTTTGGACGTTTAATTGGTAAGCTGGCTGAAAAACAAGTTGAGCAATGCGTTCGCCTTGTTTAACCTCAAGGTTTTCAAGTGAAGTATTGAGTAAAATAACAATAATTTCACCTCTATAATCTTTATCAATAACACCAACGCCTTGAGCTACAGTCAAGCCCTTTTTCGCGCCTAAACCTGAACGGCTATAGACAAAAGCACCTGTGTTTTCTTTCAGTATTTCTATTTGTATGCCAGTATTAAAAGCCACTCTCTCGCCAGCTTTTACTAAAAGCTTTTCTTCTTGTATACAAGCGCGTAAATCTAGTCCAAGAGAGCCCTTTGTTGCATAGCAAATACCCTCTTCGTAAAACTTTTGTGCGTCATTAATATAGCATATGTTAACTGTATCTTGCATTTTAACCGCCTAGGTATGCGTCTTTAACTTTTGGATTTCTCAATAATTCTCGACCTCTACCCTCAAGCGTGACCTCGCCTACTTCAAGAATATAGGCATAATCTGCAATAGTAAGTGCAGCCGAAGCGTTTTGTTCAACCAAAAGAATGGTTGTTCCTTCTTCATTAATTTTCTGAATTATTTTGAATATTTCTTTCACTAAAAGAGGTGCAAGACCAAGCGAAGGTTCGTCAAGCATAAGAAGAGAAGGGCGTGAAATCAAAGCTCTTGCAATTGCAAGCATTTGTTGTTCACCACCTGAAAGCGTTTCGCCTTTTTGCCAAGCCCTTTCTTTGAGTTTTGGAAAAAGATCATAAAGCATTCTTTTATCTTTTTGAATAGCTTTTGTATCGTCTCGTGACCAAGCACCAAGTATAAGATTTTCTTCAACTGTCAAAGAAGGAAGAATTCTTCTGCCTTCAGGCGCAAGGGCTATGCCGTATTCTACCATTTTTTCAGTAGGCACAGAGACTAAATCTAAAGGATCTACCAAGTAATCAGAATCATAGAGAATTGAGCCTCTTACCTCTTTATTTAAACCCGCAATTGCGCGAATAATAGAAGACTTCCCTGCACCATTAGCCCCAAGAAGCGTTACTATAGATGCTCTTGGTATTTCAATATCCACATTGCGAACAGCATGAATTTTACCATAAAATACATCAAGATTATTGATACTCAGCACCTATATTCTCCTACTTCTTTATATAAACTATTTATTCTTGCCTGAAATAATACCTCTTTGAGAGGAACGTATAAAATCAACAAGTAGCTTTATTTCAGCAAATTCATAGCTTTCTTCTAATTCTTTTAATGCGTCTTGCCTTGGAGTGTTAGAAACCCAAATCAATTTATATGCATGCTTTATAGCTGCAATAACTTCATTACTAGCCTTTAATCTACGAAGACCAACTAAATTTGGTGATTGTACACTACCCCTGCAACCTTCAGAGGCTAACATATAGGGCGGAAGATCTTGGTGAATACCTGTCATACCACCTACAAAGGAATGTGCACCTAAACGTGAGAACTGATGTACAGCAGAAAGACCTGCAATAATGACAAAATCTTGCACTTCAACATGCCCTGCTAATGTAGCTCCATTAGACATAACAATGTTTGAACCTATTTTACAATCATGCGCAATATGCGTATAAGCCATAAAAAGATTGTTGCTTCCAATCTTTGTTAAAGCCTTATCTTGAATTGTTCCTCTATGAATAGTGCAAAACTCTCTAAAAGTATTATTATTGCCAATAACTAGTGCGGTTTCTTCACCTGCAAATTTCAAGTCTTGCGGTTCGCCGCCAACACAAGCATAAGAATGAATAATATTATTTTCACCCATACTTGTATATGCTTTAACACTTGCAAAAGAGCCTATCTTTGTGCCTGCACCAATTTTAACATTGTCTTCAATACAAGCACAATGTCCTATTTCTACATCATCAGCAATTTCAACATTTGAACCTATACATGCTGTTGGATGAATTTTTTGCATAGTTTAATTTTTCCTTTTCTTTAAAATATAGATTTTGGCAACTTCGTGCACAAAATCCTCGTTTGTGAAAACGCGGTTTTCACTGCACTCGCTAAAGTCTTTGTTCACTGCGTTCACA
>CAYJHE010000110.1:0-7933 GCA_964369675.1 uncultured Desulfovibrionaceae bacterium
CTCATGTTCGGGTTTCCAAAGGGCGGTAGTCCTTTGGTCGCCGAAGGCAAAAAAACATTCTACCTACCTAAAATAAAATATTAAAAATTATTTGGCACAGAAATTGTATAATAGTGAGTAGTCACTTATATTTCGGAGGAAAAACGCCATGAAATTGACAGTAAAAATACTTTTAATCTTTATTTTCAGCATGATATATGCATTGCCAGCTGAGGCTGTGCGCATTAAAGATATTGCGATATTTTCTGGAGTAAGAACAAATCAACTTGTCGGTTACGGTTTAGTTGTTGGTCTTAGTGGAACAGGCGATTCAAAGGACACGCCTTTCACGGCATCTTCACTTATTAATATGATGGAAAACATGGGTGTTGCTGTTGATGCGGATTCTTTGAAACCAAAGAATGTTGCTTCTGTTATGGTAACTGCAAAATTGCCTGCAACAGCGAAGGCTGGTTCTCCTCTTGACGTGACAATTTCAAGTATTGGTAATGCGGATTCTTTAGGCGGCGGTGTTCTTCTCACAACTGCTTTGAAGGGTATTGACGGAAAAGTGTATGCAATAGCACAAGGCGCGGTTATTGTTGGCGGTTATTCAGCAGGTGGTGCTGCTGCAAATATCACACAAAACACACCTACTGTTGCTTCTATTCCAAGCGGTGCGACTGTTGAGCGCGAAGTTCCATTTCAATTCAATTCACAAGCAGATTTGAAATTACACATGAATATTTCTGACTTTTCAACAACACAACAAGTTGTGGAAAGGTTGAATGAAACAATGGGCGGAAATTTTGCTAATGCAGAAGACATTCGTACAATAAAAATAAATATTCCCGAAGAATTTAAAGGCAATCTTGTGCCCTTACTTGCTTCGGTAGAAAATATTGAAATAACACCTGAAACAGTGGCAAAAGTTGTTGTAGACGAGAAAACAGGCACTATTATTATAGGGCGTGATGTGCGCGTAGCAAAGGTTGCGGTTGCGCATGGCAATTTACAAGTCACTGTACAAGAAACGCAACAAGTTTCGCAACCAGGCCCATTTTCACAGGGGCAAACTGTGGTCACACCTGAAACAAATGTGGCTGTAAACGAAGAAATGCGAAGCTTAAATATGGTAGAAGGCGCGTCCTTACAAGAACTTGTAGATGGATTAAATGCTATTGGTGCTACTCCTAGAGACTTGATTTCTATACTTAAAAACTTAAAGGCATCGGGGGCATTGTTTGCAGAACTGGAGGTAATCTAGTATGTCAGCTATTTCAAATGAATATTCCATGCAATCAGCCATGGCAAATGTGGCAGAAAGTAATCTAAATAACCAAAAAAGAACAATAGAAAGACTAGGCAATTCTAAGAGTGCCGAACAAGTTGAAGAAGAAAAGTTAAAAGAGGCTTGTCAAGGCTTTGAGTCTATCTTCATACAAAAGATGTGGGAACAAATGCGCGCATCCTTGCCTAAAGACGGGCTTATGTCTTCCTCAAAGGACGAAAAGTTCTGGCAAGGTATGTACGACCAAGAACTTTCTAAGAGTATGACAAATGCAGGCGGTATCGGTTTGACTGATATGATGATGGAGCAGATGTCAAAAAATAAAGATAATACAGCAAGCGCAAGCAAGGCAAGTGATCCAAGAACGCAAGGTTTAAATGTGCCTCCTGCGCAGATTTTGCCGAATTTAGAAGAAGCAAAGCAAAATTATGAAGAAAAGAGAAAGCTTGCTGAAATGCAAAAGAACGTACAAAACAATGCACAAGCAAGAAAGCCTTTAATTGATGAAAACATGTATGAAGATATTCCAGAAGAAAAACTTGCAACTGTTGAACAAGCAAAGGCAGTTAACTCTAGTCAGAATAATGACACTCGCGTTCAAAATGAACCTGTAGTGCAAACTATTACCTATCAAACAAATTTGCCAAAAAACAAAAGAAATGGTGATAAAATTGTACAACAACTTCTAGCTGACCAAGAAGCAAAGGCAAAAGCAGCTGCTTTAGCAGAACAATTAACTAAAAAAGCGCATGATGAGAATAAAGTAGAAGAAGGTAAAATACATAGAGTTGAAAGCAAGGGTCTTCCTACGATAGAGTTTGAAGAACTTACTTTAAACGCACAAGAGCCTGTTGATACTTTAGGAAACATGGCTAAGCCACAAGTTTTGGAACAAAGAAGTGCGGCATTTTTAGAAAAAAATAATACAGAAAATAAGAGTATTTTCGAACACGATATCTTGGCAGGTATCAGCCAAAGCTATGTGAAAACAAATAGTTATGAAGATAATAGATTTGTTGCAACAAACAGTCAGCAAAAAGCAGACTTGCAACCTAAACTTGCAGGCGGGCCTGACTTAGTAAAGCCGCACATCATAGAAAAGACAGATGAACTTGGCTATTTAGCTTATAACGACACTTCCTTTATTATGCCTGTAGAGGGTAAGACGACTTCTGGTTTTGGCTGGAGGCTTGACCCTATTAATGGCAAACGCTCATGGCACAATGGAATTGACATAGCAGCTGAACATGGAAGCCCAGTGAAAGCTGCGGATTCTGGCATTGTTACCTTTGCTGGTTATGATGAAGAATTAGGCAATATGGTGATTGTTGAACACGCAAATGGTTTGACTTCAATCTATGGTCACAATTCAGAATTGAATGTTAAAGAAAACGACTTTGTTCAAAAAGGCACGGATATTGCAAGGATAGGTTCAACGGGAAGAACCGTAGGTAACCATCTTCATTTTGAAGTAAGAAAAGAAGATATGCCTATCAATCCTGCGACAATTTTAAATAGAAATATTAATAACTTATCATAGTCATACTAGAGTTGTAATAATTCGATAGCGGAAAAGGGGTAGCATATGTTTACAAAGATCAGTGGAAGTTTAAGCCGTCAAATTAAAGCCTTAGAACTTTTAAAAGGTTTAATGGAGGAAGAATTTTCCCTCCTCACATCTAATCAAGTGGATCAAATCACAGGTGTAGAACTTTCTATTCATGGTCTTTTACGTCAAATTGCTGATGAAAAAGAAAATGTGATAGCAAGCCTTGGCGGTGGTAAGGTTTTGGATTTTGCACAAATGCTTCCTGAAGAACAAAGAAAAGAAATTGAAGAACTCTATTCTCTTGTGGACAAGCGCGAACAAGCATGCGCCCGTCAAGCAACATTAAATACAGAAATATCGCTTGCTTTAGTAAGGCAAGGCGAAAAATTAATACAAGAATTAACAAAGATTGTTTCACCTAAAAAGCAAACAACTTACGGTAAAAAAGGCGCGTATACAAATAATTCAAGACCTGATGCCGTGCTTATTTCAGGGAGGTTATGATGGCTGTCAGTAATGTTCTTTCCATTGGTAACCACGCCCTTATAGCAAACCAAGTTGCTTTGCAAGTTACCGGTAATAATATCAATAACGTAAACACCGAGGGCTATTCCAAGCAGTCTGCTGTTTTTACTGCCTTCTCCCCTTACGACTCTAGTGTAGGTCAGATGGGCATGGGTGCTACTGTTACTGAAATCACACGTTCTTTTGATAGATTATTGGAAAACACATACATCGAGCGTTATACACAAGAGCAAAGATACACAACACAAGCAGGCATATTAAACAGCGTACAAAATGTCTTTAACGAATCAAATCGTGAGGGCATAAGTTCTGCTATGTCTGAATTTTTCAATAAATGGCAACAGGTTTCTCTCTTGCCAGATGATTCACCTACAAAAGAAGCACTCTTGGTTGAAGCAGAAGCTCTCACAGGTATTTTGCGTGACACAAAAGACACTTTGCAAACCTATCAAGAAGAAATTGATGCTTATATTGCAAATGATGTAGCAAGGGTTAATGAATTAGTTGAAGCTATTGCGAATTTAAATATTGATATTGCAAAAAGCACCTATCCACAAAACACACCAAATTCTCTTTTAGACCAAAGAGATACGCTTGTGCGTGAACTTGCGCAAATAGTGAATGTTGAAGTTGATGACACTTCAAAAGACTTTACTGTACGTTTAGAAAATGGACTTCCATTAGTAGAGGGTTCTTCAACTTTTTCACTTGAAATACACAATGCAGAAATAGAATATCAACTAGAAGGCTATACAGGCAAGGTTGAAGTTTCAGGCACAGATTCTTTTGAATACACTTTAGAATTTGCCGATGCTAATGAATTTCGTGTTTCTTTAGACGGCGGAAAAACTTGGCTCACAAATCCTGATGGCACAACACAATACTATACTGCGCCCCCTCCTGGCGAATCTGTCAAGGTAAAAGACCTTGAAATCACCTTCACAGAAGACGATTATATCAATGGCGATAAAATCACTATTGTTCCAAAAACTGGCGTATATTGGAAAGAGCCAACTCGTGACCCAGTCAATATCACACCACAAATCTATTCAGACGGAAGCGATGACACTGACAGATTAACAGGCGGTAGCCTTACAGCCTATTTCAATACTCGTGACCATAATATAGGGAAGTATATTGATAAGATAGACGCTCTTTCTTCTTCACTTATATGGGAAGTAAATGCCATTCATTCACAAGGCGCAAGCACATTTCCACAATCTTCTTACTATGGTACAGAAGAAATTAAAGACAGAACAATCCCACTTGGTGAAACAGGATCGGGTATGTTCTTTAGTGACAGATTGCAAGAAGGCAATCTCACAGTCTATGTGCATGATGAAGCAACAGGTGAAGAGCTTGTAGGTCAGCCTATTGACTTTGACCCAACTACTCCTGGAATCGACAATTTCGACCCTGCTGTTCATTCGTTAAACGATGTTGTAGATGCGATTAATGGAACTTTCGATGGCGTTTCTGCACCTCAAGTTAATGCGCAAATTATTAACGGCAGGTTAGAAATCACTTCAGCAACTGGTACAAATCTTTCTTTCGGACAAGATTCAACAGGTCTTTTAGCGGGGCTTGGTATCAATACCTTCTTTGATGGAACTGACGCAACTGACATTTCGTTAAATGATGATATACGCAATAATCCGGCTTTAGTTAATTCAGGGCAAAGAAATGAAGCAGGTGTTCTTACAGCTGGTGATAACTCAATAGCTCTTCAAATTGCAAAATTAGCAACAGAAGAAGTGCACATTCACACAGCATGGGAAGACACAAGTCAGTCACTCACTTCATACTATTCAGGTGTTGTTGCCTTGGTTGGTGCTGAAACAAGCAATGCAAACTTCAATACTGAATACCACGGTGCAATGGCAACTGACCTTTATAATAGAATTTTATCAAATTCAGGCGTGAGTTTAGATGAAGAAATGACAAATATAGTCAAATTCCAACACTCCTATACAGCCGCAGCAAAACTCATCACAACAGCCGATGAGATGCTTCAAACTGTGTTAGGTTTAAAGCAGTAGCTTGTTGGTAGCTTAGGGGGAAATATGCGTATCACTCAAGCGATGATGTACTCATCATTTACTACAAATATTAATGGTAATCTCTCTGATTATATGGATTTAAACTTGCAAGCAGCAACAATGAAGAAGGTGAATGCGCCTTCTGACGACCCTGCCGCTTCTGCACATATTTTAAACTACCGTATAAGCATTGATAAAACTGAACAATATATTGAAAATGTAGACACAGGTATTGGCTGGCTAGATTTGTCTTCAGGCGTGCTTTCAGAAGTAAATACAACTATGATACGCCTTAAAGAATTGGCAGAACAAGCTTCAACTGGCACTTATGACGAAACAAACCGTCTACAAATTTCCTCAGAAGCAAGAGAGTTATATGAAAGATTAATCACTCTTGCTAACTCTGAACAAAATGGACGCTTTATCTTTGCAGGGCAAAATATTGATGCAGCCCCTTATGAAGAAACTCTTGGTTTGTCAACTATAGAAGAAGATTTTCAAGGAGTTTCCTTTCCTGTTGAAGGCGAAACAGACAGATCTATACTTATACGCTTTGACAGCACAGACCCACCTGCTGCCGACCCTGAAAATGTCGTCTTTCCGCCTGAAGCTGGCACAACCTTGACCTATTCTTATACGCAAGACTTTGGCGAAACATGGACAACAAAAACAGTTGTTGGCGCGCCACTTGGTGCAAATATGAGCATGGAAGTTGCTGACAGTGTGGAAATCACTCTTTCAGATATTCCGCGTGGCACAATAAGTCTTTACGACCCAAGCCTTCCTTTTAGTGAAGACAATGGAACTTCTTTCACTGTAAGACCTGCGGCAGAATATTTGGCTTACGATAATTCTGTTCCACCAGAAGTAACAGTTTATGGCGAAACACCTGCTAGTATTTCTTTAACAGGAAATGGCTATTTTGATTCTAATGTGCAAGTGCGCTTAGATGAAAGTGTTGACTTGACTGATACTCCGCAAACTATTGACTATTCTTACAGCACTGACGGCGGGCAAACATGGATAAGTGAAACAGTTGAATCGCGAATAGATGACAATACTGGCGATGCCTTGGTGCGCCTACCTATTCCAGGCGGCTTTTTTGACATTGAAGGCGATGAAACAAATCCTGACAATCTCATTGCAGCAGATACGCAATTTAGCATACAACCACAAAGAGCTAATCTCGACTACGAAGCAGCGCAAGATAGTTATATTACAGTAAATAATGTAGGTAAGGACATCTTTGGCGGTGTCTATACTCCGCAAGGTACAGACATACAAGTTGCAGCTTATGACGGTTTAGGTCAAAATCTCTTTGAAACCTTTGGCAGACTTGTTGGCGCATTAGAAACGAACAATCAAGAAGGCTGCGCAAGAGCTTTAGAAGAAATTGACGAAGCCTTTGCAGGCTTGCTCACTTCGCAAGCAAGTATAGGCGGACGTAAAACAAGTCTTGAATCTACAAGAGAAATGCTCACCTATTCAGAACTAGACTTGACAGAAAGAAAGTCTTATCTTGAAGATGTTGATGTAACAGAGCTTATTAATGAATTAACCATGCAACAAATGGCATACCAAACAGTGTTGCAATCTTCTTCTATGATTATGAAATTGAATTTGACAAACTTCATGTAGTCAATATATAGTCATTGTGATACATGCTTTTCTGATTCAAATTTGTTTCGGCACGCTGTGCACGAAACCTCGTTTACAAGAGGCGTGGCTCTTGTTTCACTCGCTGAAGCCTTTGTTCGCTACGCTCTCATTTGTATAGTAATTTCAACTAAATGTAGTCTAAGTTGGAATGGCGTGTATACATGCTTTTCTTGTAAGAAAAGTATAAAATTGGTTATGGAAGTAGGTTGATATGCTTATTCTCACACGCCGAATTGGCGAAAGCCTCTATGTGGGCGATGATATACGAATAACTGTGCTCAGTGTTCAGTCCAAGCAAGTAAAGATTGGACTGACCTTGCCTGACGACATGGTTGTATATAGAGAAGAAGTGTATAGACGTGTTATCGAAGAAAATAAGATGGCACTGAAAAATAGTAATGAAGACCTTTTTGTGGCGGCAATGTTATGGCAAGACAAGAAAAAATAGTTATACAAACAAGACTTGGTGAACAAAGCATAGATGAGTCTAAGATAATCTATTTTCCTAAGGGAATCATAGGTTTTGAAAACATGCACGAGTTTACCCTTTTGCAAATAAACGAAGACGCGCCTATGCTTATACTGCAAAGCATGAGTGAGCCTAGCCTTGGTTTGCTTGTTGCTGACCCTTATTCCTTCTTGCCAGATTATTCACTCAAAGTGGGCGATGCTGAACAAAAATTACTTTGTTTAGAATCTGCTGCTGATGCTACTGTGCTTGTGACTGTTTCTATTCCGCACGGTAAACCGCATCTCACAAGTTTAAATCTTACAGGGCCTATATTAATCAATGCACACAGAAAAATCGGCTTGCAAGTGCCTCAATCAGACGCACAGCCTTCACATGTTTTGCTTGAAAAGTTGATGAATAAAAGTAATGAAAAAGCTGAA
>CAYJHE010000111.1:0-7890 GCA_964369675.1 uncultured Desulfovibrionaceae bacterium
ACAAAATTCATTTGCAAAATTTTTTACGCTGTATCTCAATTTTTTTAGCTTCGCTACAAAATCTCGATGCCTATAAGTATGAGTTTCGTCTTCGTTGAAAAAATTGAGTGTAACAATTTCTCGTAACATAAGGCACGTCAGAGAAGTGGAGGAAAAGCAATAGAAATATTTCCTAAATCTTTTTAACAAGAAGATTTTCAAATAATATACCTTCTCTTGATATTGTTTTTGCTTCATATGTAATTTTAATCGCATCGGTAACAAAAGCAACTGCATTTTGTAAAGCTTTTTCGAGAGGCTGTTTGAGCATAAGGTATCCTGTGAGTGCAGAAGCGAAAGTATCGCCTGTTCCAGGATAAAAAGCAGGTATATAAGGTCGTGAGACTGTATAAAATCTATCCTCTGAGCGCACATAGGAAAGCACATTTACATGCGAACTGTCCTTTGTAGGTACAGAAGTAATAACAGCAATATTTGTGCCTTTTTGGGTGAGTCTTTTAGCAAGTTCTTGAACTTCTTCCATGCTTCTTTCTTTGACTTCTTCATCTAAAAGCCAACATGCTTCGGAATAATTAGGAGTGATAATGTCAGCTTTTTTAGTGAGCACTTGCATGGCAAGAACTATATCCTTTGTTATTGTAGGGTCAAGTATTCCATTATCCCCCATAACAGGGTCAACAATTCTTAGCCCATCTTCAACTAAAAAATCGCGAAAAGCTCTTTCAACAGTTTCAACTTGTGTATGATTTGCTAAAAAACCAGAATAGACGCCATTAAATTTTAGACCTAGTTTTTGCCAATGATTTAATATTTTTGGGAGTTCGTCTGTCAGATCGCAAAAAGTAAAATCTGTAAATTCTGTTGTATGCGTTGAAAGCACAGCTGTAGGCAAGGGGCATACCTGAATACCCATAGAAGAAATTAATGGAAGTACAATTGTGAGCGAAGTTCTGCCAAAGCCAGAGATGTCATGAACAGCCATAAGGCGCGGTGGGATGTGTGACATATTTTATCCAATGTTATACAATAAAGGTTTGAGCCATAGAAAGGCTGTGAAAAAGATGCATACTATTACAAGAAGCGAAATAGCCTTTGTTGAAAAGTATTTCTGTGCTTTTGCTCCTAAGTTCATTCCTATAAAGCCGCCTATTCCAAAGAGGAGACCTAAAAGTAAGTCTGGACTGAGATGGGCTTCAGGATGTAAAAAAGAAAGGAAATAGTAAAACGATATATTGAATAAAGAAGAAGCAAATGTACAAAAAAGTGTTGCAGCAGAGGTGATATAGATAGGGAGCTTAAACAAGGAGATAAGAAAGGGAGCAAGAAGAGCGCCCCCGCCTATACCATATATTGAACCAAAAAGTCCAATAATACATGAAAGCCACATTAATTTCTTACAATCGTAAGTATAGTGTGTATTTGCAAATTCAAAAGAGCAGGTGGCGTAGTTGCATTCGTGAATTTTTAACGAATTTCTTTCTTGCATGCTTAATTTATGCGACTTTTTCTTTCTAAAATCCTTGAGCATGACAAAGGCGATATACAAGAGCAAACAAGCAGCGTATTTTTTAAAAAGAGTTCCGTCTGTAAGGTAGAAAGAACGTATAATAGTGCCGAGAATAATGCCAGGCAAAGCCCCTAGTGTGAGGATTTTAGCTAAATGAAAATGGAGACGCTTTTCTTTATAAAAAACATATAGCCCACTTGGAATAGAGACGAGGTTGTAGACTTGATTTGTCGCGCTTACAGTAGGTGAAGTGTAGTGAAGAAATTCAATTTGAAAAGGAAGCAAAAGAAAAGCGCCTGAAATTCCACTCATGCTTGTGAAAAATGAAATAACAGCAGCAGCAAGAGGAGGAATATACCATGCAATCTCTACTCCTGAAACAGGAAAATACATCTTTCGTCCTTTTTTATTAACTACAAAAAGCTTTTGCTTATAAAAAGGGCTGTTTGTAATGTTATTTTGGAAGGTCTATGTCAAATTCAGCTAAAATATCATCTGCACTTAACATATCGCTTTCTTTTGCTTTGTTTTCTTGCGTATTTGAGCTAAGAATTTCGTCAAAGAGGTCTGTGTCTTCGATTTGAAGGCTTTCGGCTTCAGTTTCTGCTAAGACTTCGTCTGATTCATCTAAACTGTCAGGTAAAGAAAATTCATCTGCCTTTGCATCAAGTTCCATATCAGGAACATTTTGTTCGATTTCCTGTTCAAGGATTTCTTCAAAGTCAATGTCCAAACTATTTTCTTCATTTTGAATAAGAGATTCATCAGAATTTTCTGAAAGAAGTTGAGCTTCAAACATATCTTCATCAGAAATTATATCTTCTGCAGGAAGGCTTTCTTCTGTCTCTGCTTGAACTTTATCTATATTTGTTTCAATAAAGTTTTGTTCAAGAGCTTCTTCATCAACACTTTCTACTGTATTTAATTCATGCAAGCTGTCGTCTTCTGCAAGAAAGTCTTCTTGACTTATATTTTGGCTTTCTTCAATATCCTCAAAGTTATTTGATAGAATGTCTTCATTTACTGATGTATCGTTAAGCTCTTCGGAAAGTTCTTCAGTAAGTACTTCAGGGAATGTCTCTTGAGAAGGAACTTGTTCGTCAAAAGAAAGTTCTTCATCGTCAAAATCAAGTAAATCTTCTGCTTGCTCTTCTACAACTTGCTCTGGCTGTTCTTCTTCTGCTAAAAGAGCGAGTAATTCTTCTCTGATAATTTGCGCAGCTGCTTGTGCTATTTTTGCATCAAGCTGGCTCATATCAATAGAATTTATATCAAAAACAGGCGCAGCGACTTCGACAACTTCTTCTTGCTCTTTGTCTTCTGCGAATGGATTTATTTGTGTTTTTTCAAAAGAATCAAATTTTTCAACAAGTTCCATGATAAAATTATTGATTTTTAATTGTATGGCTTCTTCTGTTCTTGTAAAATCTTCTTGAAGTTTTCGCACATTTTCGTGTGTGATAAGGGTAGAATCTAGTTTTGCAATTTGCGCTTGTATTTCTTGGAATCTGGCATTCTCTACTTCACTGCTTTCTTTGCTTTCTTCTTTTGTATCAAGAAGAGGAGTAGATTGCTTTGGCAAATCTTCTATTTGAGTTGCAAGGAGAGCAATCTTGCTATTTAGTTCTTCTTTGTTTTCTGCACACTTTTCTTCGTAGGCGAGAATGTCATGCGAAATTTTTTCAAGCTTGGCACTTACTTCCTCAAGACCTTGTCTGATAGCTTCAACTTCTTCCTTGCTCACTTGAGAAAGCGTAGGTGTGCTCGGAGCTTCCTGAACTTGAGGGCTTGCTTGCATTTTCATCACTTCACTTGTTGCAAGGCTGATGCTTTCGGCAAGCTCTTTAAGCTTTACGGCTTCGTCTTTAAGTGAGTGTATTTCGCTTTTTATTTCATGAAGTTCTGACTTTAAATCTTCATCAAGTTCTGCTGTATGAACTATATGTGTACTTGCTTGGCTTTGAGCTTGGATTAATTCTTCTTTATTTGACTCAACTTGTGTGCTTCGCAATTCCTTGACTTCATCATTTAAACTTTGGAAACTTGAGAAAAGCATGTCAAGCTGTGCTTGATAGTAAGTTAAATCAGGAGCTTGCTTTTCTTGAGGGGCTTGCTCATAGATTTCTTCAGGTGCTTCCTGAGGCATTTTTTCAGGTAATTTCTCAGGCATTTTTTCTGGCACTTCTGTAGGCACTTGAGTAGCATTTGTAAAGTTTTTAACGCTTTGGATTTCTTTCTCTACTGCTTTTTGTACATTTTGTTTGTGCGTATCTAAAGAAGGGGCAAGCTCTTGCTCTTCTTGTTCAGTTTGCACTTCTTCAGTTTGTGCCACTTCTTCTGCAATCGTATCTTCAAGCGCATCAGCTGGACTTGCTTCAAGTAAACCGTCAAGTTCGTTTGTGCTTTCAGATATTTCTTCTAAAGTGCTGTCAAAAGAGTCTTCTTGCTTGCTGTCTAAAGCAATTGTCTCGCTTTGTGATTCAAGTCCAGAAAGTAAGTCGTCAATACTTAAATCGTCTTCTTGTGGTAAAAGTTCTTCTTCTGCTAATTCTATTTCTTGTTCATTTGTAATTTTTTCTGTGTTTTCAGGCGTTAAAGCCTTTTCTGTGACATTGTCAAGTTCACCTAGCCCGTCTAGCTCATCTAGTTCATCTAGCTCATCTAGGCCAAGACTATCGATATCAAGAGTGTCTAAGTCAGAGGAAGGGTTGTCACTTTCTTCTTTGTCTAAAATAAGTTCCTCTTCTTGCGCACTTACTTGTTCTTCTTCGCCTTCTTCACTTTCTTTGCCTGCATTGAGATATTTATCGTGTTCTTGTGTTTCAAAATCGAGTGAATCGAGCAGCTCTAAATAGTTTGCTTCTTCTTCCTCTTCAGGTGAGAGTGCTTTTGTCTGTGGTTCTTCTTGTTCGTCTTGCACATCTTTGCTTGAGTGAATATTTGCTTTATCATCTTCAGAAATTTCTGAAAAAAGCGCGTCAAGTTCATCTAGTCCGTTTAGAGAATCCAAGTCATCTGAACTGCTTGCTTTATTTGCAGTGTTTTCTTTGTCAGAAAGCAAAGCGTCTAAATCGTCTAAATCTTCTAAAGTATCAGAAGAGTCAGAAGAAGCGGGAGCATCAGCTAATTCAGCTAATGGGCTTTGTTCTTTTGTTTCTGCTGCTTTATCTTTTGAAGGACTGACGTCAAGCAATGAGTCAAGATCGTCAAGATCAATTTCTTCTTCCTTGTTTTGCTCATCGTCACCAAGGTCAAGCAAGGCACTGAGTTCAGCATCAAGGTCGAGGCTGTCAGTATCAGGGGCTTTTGAAGGTTTTTTTGTGTCATTGCCGAGCAGTGCGTCTAAATCGTCTTCAAAAGAAATGTCGTCTATATCGTCTAAAGAAATATTTTTTTGTGAATTATTTTCAGTGCTTACTTTTTCTTTTTCACTCTCTAGGGAAGAATTAAATTCAGCACTTTTTTTGGATAAAGCGTCTACAAGATCAACATGGTCTTTGTCGTCTTCATCGTCAGCTAATTGGCTAAGCAAATCATCAAGACTGAAATCGTCCTCACTGCTTTCTTTTGTGTTTTTTGCAGGCTGTTCGGAAACAATTTCAGTTAATTCAACTATATCATCTAAGTTTATTATGTCGTCAAGTTCTTGCGTAGTGTTTGCTGTAGAAGCCATATTAACCTCAAAAGTTATATTTCACCATTTTACAATGGCTTTACTGTAACTTTTTTTTTGCCTAAGGTCAAATATAAAATCTAGGCAAAAAGCTAATAAATTCTTATTTTAGTTGTATATTAATTCTTGATAAGCAAATTTTAATTTTGCCAAGTGATAATAGTTTGACCTTAGTTCTGTTACATGATAGCACTAAAGACAAAGAAATAGGTTTAGAGTCAAGAATAAAATTGCTTGTGTAATAAGCCTTAGACAATGGAGATAGAGGAAAAAATATATGGAAATTCGTTTTCAAAACAAAAATTCTTGGCAATGCGACATAGTTCTTTTCTTTGCTTTTGACGGCGACACTGCTGAAAGTTTAGAAAATTCACATAAAGATCTTTATGAACAAGCTTCTTGGATTTCTATTGCGCCAGCATGGAGAGACTATAAAGCAAGCGCAAAAGAACTTTTATTGCTTTATGGGCATAAAGATAATGCTCTTTCAAGAGCATATGTTGTTGGATTAGGAAAAAGCGAAAAATGTACAATTGAAACAATAAAAGATGCGGTAGCTACTGCTGTAAAAGCATGTAAATCTTTGAAATTAGAAAATATCGGTATAGACCTTTCTTCCTTACAATATGTGCTTTCACAACTAGACAAGAAAGAAATGAGTTTAGATTATCTTGTCGGAGAAGTGTGTGCAGCTTCGTTTTTATCTTTATATTCATACGATGAATTTAAAAGCAGTGAAGAAGAGCCTTTTAGCCCAAAAGCTCTTTGCCTTTTATCAAGCGAGCAAGAAATGCCTGAGAATTTGCAAAAAGTGGCACGATTAGCAGAAGCGGCAAGTTCGGGCACGGCTCTTTCAAGAGATTTGTCAAATATGCCTGCAAATGTTCTCACTCCAATACTTTTTGCTCAAAAAGCAGAAGAAGTAGCAAAGAAGTATAATTTTAAGTGCACAGTTTTTGATAAAAAGCAACTTGAAGAAATGAATATGAACGCCTTTGTTGCAGTTGCAAACGGCTCAACACAAGAGCCACGCCTTGTTGTTTTGGAATACACGCCTAAAAATTGTAAGCATAAAGAGCCTTATGTTATTGTAGGTAAGGGTCTCACATTTGACAGTGGCGGCATAAGCTTAAAGCCTTCAAGCGGAATGGCTGAAATGAAGACAGATATGTCAGGTGCAGCCGATGTGCTTGGTATGTTTGAAGCTTTAGGGCAAGGGCAATTTGTGAGCGAGCCTGACAGACCAATTATTGGTATGCTTGGCTGTACTGAAAATATGCCTGACGGGAATGCTGTAAAGCCAGGTGATATTGTGCGCACCTACAAGGGAAAGACTGTAGAAATCACAAATACAGATGCCGAAGGAAGGCTTGTGCTTATTGATGTTCTTGCTTACGCGCAAGAAAAATATAAGCCTGAAATATTGATTGACATTGCAACCTTAACAGGTGCGTGTGCTGTTGCACTTGGTTTAGAAGCAGCGGGCTTGTTTGTTAATAATGACGAACTTGCAAAGAACTTGCTTGCTTCATCTGAAAAGGTGGGCGATAAATTGTGGCGTTTACCACTTTGGCCGCATATGCTTGAAAAAATGAAAAGCGATGTTGCAGACTTAGATAATGCTGGCCCACGTTGGGGCGGTGCTTTGACTGCGGCTGTTTTCATTGAGCAATTTATCGACGAAGGGCAAGCATGGGCACATATTGATATAGCAGGTCCAAACTTTGCAAACGCGGCTTCACCCCTTTGTCCCAAAGGTGGAACAGGTTTTGGAACGCGCTTGCTTATTGACTTTGTGTTGAATAATTAATTTTAATTTGGGGCGAAATATTTAACATTTCGCCCTATCCTTTTAAAAAATGAAATATATAGAAACAAAGTGCATAAAGGTTGCCGGAAAGGCAATGCATCAAACAAATATGCTGCAAGAGGGCTCTAGGGTTGGCGTTGCTGTGTCAGGCGGTGTCGATTCTTTTTCCTTACTCAAAATCCTCAAGGAAAGACAAAGAATTGTGCCCTTTAATTTTTCTTTTATGGCTATTCATTTAAATGCAGGTTTTGACAAAACAAATCATCTGCCTCTTATTGACTGGCTAAAAAAAGAGGGTATAGCAGGGCATATAGAGGTCACAAATCACGGAACATCTGCCCATAGCGATGAAAACAGAAGCAAGTCGCCTTGCTTTTATTGCGCTATGCAAAGACGTAAAAGACTTTTTGAAGTGTGTGGAATGTATAATCTTACGCATTTAGCTTTTGGACATAATGCAGACGATTTAATCACAAATTTTATGATGAATATTTTTCAAAACGGCAGAGTAGACGGCATGAGTATGAACGAGCCTTTCTTTGGAGGAAAGTTGCATGTTATCAGACCTTTATTGCTATTGGACAAGAAAGATATTATCAAGGTTGCTAAGATTTGGGAATTGCCTATATGGAAAAATCCTTGTCCGTCTTCTGGAAGCACAAAAAGAACAAAGAGTATGGAACAATTTGAATACCTTTGTGAGAGTAATCCGACAAAAAGAAAGACAGCTTTTAACGCGCTCACAAGATGGCAGCTTGAGAAGAATTTGAGTGTGGAGTATTTAGAGGCAGAAGAAGCAAAAGCAAAGAAAAAAGCCCGAAATTGAGTTTCTACAGCGTTGAGGGAAATTTTTTGCTCGGTCATTTAGGTCCATCTAAACTCCACTCGCAAAAAATTTCC
>CAYJHE010000112.1:0-3071 GCA_964369675.1 uncultured Desulfovibrionaceae bacterium
ATAAAGCAAAACTTTTTCTTTGTATTTTAGAAAGATTTTCACTTTCTCTCATCGTCAAATTTCAAAAATTTTTACTTTCTAAAGGGGCGGTTCTTTTCTGTGACGCTATCTAAGAATCGCTTCTTCTGGGCGTTACCCAGCATCCTGCTCTATGAAGTCCGGACTTTCCTCTCCGTTAAAAACGCAGCGATAACCCGCTTGACTCAAAATTTATATGTAAGAATGCACGATGCACTACTCACGCATTCTTATATCTTCTTTATTACATTATTTTATTTTACTTTCTTAAAAACACATGTGAACGCAGTGAACATGCATCTTAATCTTTGCTCGTAGCTAAAATTGACTATAAGTAAGAAATCTATTTTTAAAGCGGAACAGTATTTAAGCGAAGCTTAAAACTTTTCCGTAAACAAAAAAATAAAAAAACTGCTTTAGCTAGAGTCTTCTATTTTAACCGCGCATGTTCGGGTTTCCAAAGGGTAGTAACCCGTGAGGATAATCCTCTTGGTCGCCGAAAGCAAAAGAAAGACTAAAGACATGACTCGAAAATTATAATTTATTCAGCTTCTTCTTCGGTCTTAGTCTTTGTTTCTTCAAAGTGCTCGCTCCAAAAAACTAATCTTTGGCAATTTGGGCAAGAAACAATTTGTGAGCCGCGCTGTAGTTCATTAAATACTTGCGGTGGAATTGCAATATTACAGCCTGCACATATTCCATTTTTGATATAGACAATAGCAGGATTTTTCAATCTTTTTCTGATAAATTCATAACGTGTCAATACGGGTACAGGAATGATTGAAAGCGATTCTTTTCTTTGAAGAGCAAGTTCAGCTAATTCTTTTTCCGCTTCTTTTTTAAGAGCGTCAAGTTCTTCATTTGCTTTGTCTAACTCTTCTTTAATCTCACTCCAGTCGTTCATAATGTCTTCAAGGCATGCTTGTTGATGTTCTGATTCTGTTTTGAGTGCAAATTTTTCATCTTCTTGGAATTTTGATCTGCCTTCCATATTTTCAAGCTCGCGTGAAACAGCTTCTAATTCTTTTTCACTTGTGACTAAACTGAGCTTGTCTTGCGCTTTTTGCATGTCGTTAGCGCTATCTTCAAAGTCGTAATTCATACGCTTTTGTTGTTCGCTTAAGTGGTTTAATTTTTCTTCTATATGCTTTTTCTTTTCATTATAGATATTGAATCTTTGTTCTAAAGCTTCTATAGCGAGCGGGGCATTGCTTAGCCTTTCTTCCACTGCAAAAATAGCGTTGTCTACTTTTTGTAAAGCAATAAGTTGTGAAATTTGGCTGAGGTAAAGGCTCATGTGTTTCTCCGTATGGTTTCAAATTTAAAATATATATACTTTCTTTAATGGTATAAAAGCATATTTTTAGAGGTAAGAATAAGGGTTTTTTGTTTCAATAAAACTCACCTTGACACTGTGTCCATCTAAATCATTTGCAAGTAAGATGCTAAATCTTCTCATCATTTCTTCTTCTAAAGAATAATGTCCTACATCAAGTAAGATAGGCGGTGATTTTTGTTGCGGAATACTTTGAAGAGCGTCTAATGCATCGTGATACTTAACATCACCAGTGATAAAAAGGTCAGCTTCGCATAAAAGCGCGTCATAATACAAAGAAGCAGCAGAACCAGTGCATATAGCTATTTTGTTCAACTCTCTATTCTTTGCTTCTTCACTGTCTAATGAAATAAATCTAAACTCTCTTGCAGAGATATTTGGCATAAATTGTGTGAGTTTTTTTGCTATTTTTGACAATGTGCTTGGTTTTTTTAGTGTGCCAACAATACCAAAATTGTTTTTCTTATCAAGAATTTGTACTTCAGTTAAGTCAAGTTCATTGCCAAGCCAAGCGCTGACAAAAGTTTGTGTGCCTACATTTTCATAATAATCATGAAGTGTGTCGTGGTAGGCGCCAGGCTGTCTTGCGGCTTTTTTTAAGGCTTCAAGATTTTTGGAAATAGTATAGTAGTTTTCTAAGATATTCTTGCTTTCTGGATTTTTATGTTTTGTTGCGTCTAATGAAGTGTGCGCGCTATACAAAAGAGCTTGTTTGGATAAAAGCATAGAGCAAACAGTAAAAAGAGCGTTGACTTTATTTAATCTATAGTCTTGCATAGAAAGTGGATGGTGTGAGATAATAAAGTCACAGCCAAGTGCAAGGGCTTTTTCAATGCCTTCAATTGAAGGATCGAGCATAACAGCTATATGAGAAAAGTTATGTTTTACGCTTTCAACTTGAACACCAGAAGAATCCCACGATGCTTGCAC
Organism: uncultured Desulfovibrionaceae bacterium; assembly: GCA_964369675.1. Classification (GTDB taxonomy): domain Bacteria; phylum Desulfobacterota; class Desulfovibrionia; order Desulfovibrionales; family Desulfovibrionaceae; genus CAYJAZ01. The sequence continues at coordinate 2,285 of CAYJHE010000112.1, forward strand.
ATGAAGAGGAGCGTAGGCTTCTATGCTTTCTATAATACTTGATTTTTCCATATTTTTTACCGCTATTTTAATGCATTATTCTCTGTAGAGAAAAGATACATAAAAGTAGAATGAATGTCAAGAATTAGGCAATGAGTATAAAATTTATTTCTTCTTCAATTTTTGTACTCTAATCTTCTATTTTTTTCTTTGAACAGCTTCGCTTGTTTCTTTAATGTATATATTTTGCGACTTCGTGCACAAAGTCCTCGAGTGGAGATAGTCCCTAAAACCTTTGTTCACAGCATTAACATTTTTTCTCATGCATCATACCTTGAACAGCTCTGCTAGTTCAGTGTATGTTCCTTGTTTATGAAATATTTACCACAAAACAGCTCTTCACTTCATATGAAAACGCTTACAAAAAATGCGCTCGGTCATGTACTTAAGTACACTCCACTCGCGCATTTTTTGCAATTCATTTCCCTCTAAACTAAATATCTTATTTTGCACAATATTTCATGATAACACAAAAATTTTGCTTTTTGTGACTGTTAAGCAATATTCATTCGCAAAATTTTTCGCGCTGTATTAAGAACTTTTTTAGCTTAGCTAAAAAGTTCTCAATGCCTATGAGTATGGTTTACGTCTTCGTATTTTAAATGTGCTAATAAATATTGTTTTTTAAGGAGGGGGAGTACCATTATAGTAATGCTCGAGAGGGGGAACCTCATTTTTGTCACAAAAATGCGGTTCCCCCTCTCGAAAATCTTTATCGTTTAAAAACAAAAAGCCCTAAATTGAGGAA
>CAYJHE010000112.1:3171-7670 GCA_964369675.1 uncultured Desulfovibrionaceae bacterium
TCTACAAGGCGAGAGAAATTTTTTGCGAGTGGAGTTTAGAGAGACCTAAATGACCAAAAGAAAAATTTTTTATAACGATGCTCAAACTCAATTTCGGGCAAACAAAAAGCCCTAAATTGAGGAATCTACAAGGCGAGAGAAATTTTTTGCGAGTGGAGTTTAGAGAGACCTAAATGACCGAGCAAAAAATTTTTCTCAACGCCGTAGAAACTCAATTTCGGGCTTTTATTACTTATTTAATTCAACTTCTTGCGGAAATACTGGACAATACCTGTAAGTAAGTGAAAGTATCATTGCGCCGTATGAAACAACAAGTGCGCATGCCGCCCATTCTACCCAGTTAGGTGCGTAGAATTTCCAATCATCAAATGGCATAACAGGAATAGCAAGTGCTTGAACTGTCATGACATAACGGTTGATTGTCACGCCTATACACGCAATTATGAAAAGAGTGTAGTAGAATTTCATATTTTGACGTATAGAAGGCATAAGTAGGAGTATAGCTGGCACAATAGCAAAGAGGTGTTCAAGTATAAACATCCATTGCCCGTAAATTGTACCATAGAATTGGTCGCTATAGCTAAGGCCTGCTTTTGGCAGAATGCCGTTAATCCACGCTAATGTATCAAGGCATTTGAATACTGCGTAGATAAGGAGCATAGTGCCCGCAATCTTTGCCATCAATTGCTTTACATCATAAGACACAAGTTTCTTGCCTGTGAGTTTTTCCATAAGTGAAGCGACTAATGTTGTGAACATAGGGCCAACACTTACTGCTGAAAGTATGTAAAGGAAGAAAGTCCAAGGCCAGATGAAGAAACCTTCTCTGTAGACATATGGACGACCAAATAGCACGCCATACATACCACCGAGTGAACCTTGGTGGAAGGTAGACAAGAATGCGCCTATACCAGCAAATAATGGCATGAACACATGGAAGTTATGCGCTAAAGCGGCAATAGTTCTGTTCTTCATGAGCATTCTGTTTTCCAAAGTAATCGGAGTGTACTCAATAACAAGAACTATACAATAACATGTGATACAAAAGATAACTTCTGTGAGCATGGAGTGTACGTTAGGATACCAATAGCCAAACCATGCGCGTATTGGCTGACCAATATCAAGAACTAAGACAAGCATAGCGCCTGAATAGCAAAGAAAGCCAATAATAACAGCTAGGTTCACAATATTTTTTAGTGAATCTATATTTAATATATAACGAAGTAGGGAAGTGAAGAACGCGCCAGCACCAAGAGCGATAACAGCTAAGTCAAAGGTAATCCAAAGACCAAAACCGAAATAATCGTCAAGACCAGTCACACCAAGACCGTTTGCTAGTGTGATAAAAGCGGCATACACACCCCATAAAAAGACAACACCTAAAGCGCCCATCCATAAAGAAAATTGAGAGAATGAACAACGCTCGCAACCATCAGGAAATAAGGCGGCATCAATTGGTTTATGATAATTTTGCATAATCAATCCTCTTTATTAATGACCTTTACTTGTAAACTTTTGTAAAGGAGCACCTGTTTTTTCTTCATCTAAATAGTTATCAGCCAAACGGCGAACCCATTCACGCTTAGACGTGTAATAAACTTGCGGGTCTGTGCCTAATCTTTCTAATAATCTAAAAGCATTTTCAGAATGCGAAAGTTCATAGACCTTATGTGATTCGTTGAGAAGGTCACCAAAAGTGATAGCACCATTTGGGCAAGCCTCTGTGCATGATGTTTGATAATCTTCTTCAGCTAATCTATCAGGGTTTCTGCCTTCTGCTAAAGCCTTGTTTTTTGCAGCCATCCAGCGTTGGTGACAGAAAGAACATTTTTCAACAACACCACGAGGACGTACTGAGACATCAGGTGTGAGGGTATTTGATAAATCATCTTGCCATTTTGGATCAAACCAGTTGAAATAACGGGCGTGGTAAGGGCAAGAAGCCATGCAATAACGACAACCAATACAACGTGGTGTCACTTGGCTCACAATTCCGCCTTCTTCGCGCTTGTCTGTTGCGATAACAGGACAAACAGAAACACAAGAAGGTTTTCCGCATTGCATGCAAGGGCGTGGTAAGTATGCCACTTCGTGCTCAGGGAAGGATTTACCATTAGACAATCTATACACAAGCATCCAAGTCATTGAACGCAACTTATTGCTTGCATCAACTTCAGGAGCGAGGTTGTTTTCAGATTGACATGAATTCATGCACGCGCCGCAGCCACTACACTTATCAAGGTCAATCACCATGCCCCATTTTATTTTTAAATCTGTTACAGCAGCCATTATATACTCCTATATCCCTTGTGCTGTCACATACATAGGCGACCACATGGCAAAGCCAGTGCCCGCTTCTGCAACAACAGAAGTAAGATTGATAACATTATCGCCCTTGTTTTGACTAAAATCATCAAAGGCAGTATGACCAAGACCATATGGAACAAGCATGCAATTGTCTTGAATGCCTTCAAACAGAGCAATAACAGCAGTAATTGAACCGTGTTCATTGCTGAGTTTTACTCTAGCTCCATCGCGCAAAGAAAGGCTGTCAGCTGTTTTCTTGTTGAGCTGTGCAACCATATATTTGCCTATGAGTTGGTCATTTGTCATTATCTTTGTTGAGAAAGGAGGGATACCTGTTTGTGCTGTACCAATTCCGCGCATAGCATTTATGCAAAGCTGTATCTTGCCTTGTGCGGAAAGATTTTGTGCCAATGCTTTTGCTATAATGTCAGAACTAAAGGAAAGTCTGTGTACTTCAACGGTTTCATCACTCACAAAGGCTTCGCCTTCGATAAGACTATCCATATCAGCACCAAGAGCTTCAGCTTTGTAAGCACATAATTCAGCCGCATTGCCAATTGGAAATTCAATTCCAAGTGAAGAAGCAAGTGCAAGCATGACATCAGCAGCAGACTTTGTGTCGTAAGTAAGCTTTGCAGCAGGTTGACCTACGGCATAGTTCACAAAGCCACAACCATATGGGGTGTAGACATCATCAAAGGATTCAAAGCCAAGGCTAAGAGGTAAGATGAGGTCAGATTGCATAGCGCTTTCATTCATAAAGCATGCAAATGACACTGTAAAGCCAGCTTTATTTATAAGTTCTGAAACTTGTGCGTTCTTTGGAAGTGAATAAATTGGATTTGCTTCGTGCATAATAAAGAGCGCAGGTGCTTTTTCTTCACCCTTTGCAACATTTTGTGCGTAAGAAACAAAATTTCTTTGTAAAACAGTAGCATAAGCCATGCTGTCTGTGAAAGCAGCAGCAGGGAAAGGCAAGGCTTTTAGTTGGCCTGCACTATCGCCGCCTAAAAGCATATTACAAGCAATACCAGCCATAATTGGCGCAACGCCCATGCCTTGATTTGCTTCTGAACCAACAATAATAAGCGGATTATTCGCTTTTTCAAGTGCTTGTAAGCTTTCGTCAAATTTTGCCTTGCTTATGCCTGTAAGTTCAGCAACCTTTTCACTTGTATATTCTGAAGCAAGCTTTGCAAAACCAGCATAATCAGTGAAGGAACTAGCTTTGCCGTGCTTAATGAGATAGTTTGCAATACCTAATAAGATAACAAGTTCTGAATCAGGTTTTGCTATAAGTGTGTAATCAGCACAAGCAGCTGTATTTGTTTGTGAAGCGCCTGCATAGGCTAGGGTAAGAGCGTTTTCGCCCTCTGTTTGGCGTTTGGCATTGAAGTCCATACGGTTATAAATAACAGGACCCCAGTTTTCCAAATAGTTTGCGCCTACTGCAAATATAAAGTCAGCATTTTCAACATCATAAGCTATTCTGCCCTTGCCGCCCATTCTGCCCCAGGCAGATTGCGCGCTTTGTTCATCGCTTGGCATAAAGTAAAAACGTGAAGAATGCACTTTATTCAAGAAAGCAGAGTATAAGTCATTTACAGAAGATGTGTTATCGCCTGATAGGCATGCAATGTTTGAACCAGCTTCGCTTGCTTTTTCTTCAAGTAAAGCCATTGCGTCTTCCCATGAAATAGCAACATATGCGCCATCAGGAGAACGGCGAAGTGGTTTCTTTACACGGCTTGGAGCACAAGCTAATTGTGTTTCTGTTGCAGCTAAAGCTGAAACTACACCTTGACTAAGAGGGTTATCTGGATTGCCCAAAGCACGAACAGGTCTACCGTCAACTGTACGGATTAATACGCCTGCTCCTGAAGGACAAATCTTGCTTACTGCTGGTACATATGCGTTCTCACCGTATTTCAAACGTGGAATCCATGACCAGTTTTGTGTCCAGTAAGCGGCATCATACAAAAGTTTATAGGGCATTGGAGTCAGCAAAGTTCCGACTACGCCACCACCTAATAATTTCAATATACTGCGTCTGTCAAACATTCTCTCACTCCCTTATTTATGGCATACAAAGCAGGCATTGCTTGCTTCTGCTGCGCCAAATCTATGTCCAGGATTCGCATGACAATCCTCACATGCCCACATCATCATTGTATCAGCTGAATATGTTGATA
>CAYJHE010000113.1:0-7668 GCA_964369675.1 uncultured Desulfovibrionaceae bacterium
ATCCTTAACTTCTACTGTCAAGTCAGCTTTTGGCGCGTTATCGATTTTTACTGTATAAGTAATATTGCCGCCTTCAGTAGCATCTTTTGACGCTTCAAGTGTCAAAGTGCTAGGGTCAACATCATCAGTGACAGTAACTTGATTATTGCTATTGTCGTATTCAACATTGTCGTAACCGCCGCCTACATGGTCTGTTATTTCAGGCGCAATAATTTGGTCGTCATCATTATAGACATTGTCTTCTCTGACTTCAACTTCATAAGTGACTTCAGTTTGACCAGCAGGAATTGTTACTTTATCGCCATTATCAAATTCAATAACTAAGTCACTTGTAGGGGGAACATCAACACGCACTGTATATTCTACATGTGTAGCATTTTCATCAACATTATCAGGCGCAATGATAGTGATAGTTGCATTTAATTCTGGAACAACAAAGCCTTCATCGCCTTCTTCGCCATCTTCATTGTTGTTATTATTACCATTAGAACCAAATTCACCTTGGAAATTTTGTCTGCCATATTCAGAACCGCCAGCAGTATCACCTAATGCTGCAACACCGCTTGCAAGAACAGCCACATCGTTTTCATCATAACGGTGAGTGCTTTCAGCCGCATTATTTGCTTCAGGTCCAGCAGCTGGCATGAGGTTTTCATCTAATGCCGCAAAAAATTCTTCACCGCTGATAAAGCCATTATCAACTAAGAAGTCAGGCATATTTTCTGCAGTATAAGTTGCATAAAAGTCTTGTAAAACGATAGTTGAATCGTTTTGTTCAAAGTAAATTTCTAAATTATCATCTACTTTTTCAAATAAAGCGTCTGCAATATCAAAAGAAAGATTTAAGGTTGTTGCCTCTTCGGTAATAGGTACAACAATTTGCCCGCCATTTTGCGGTGCACTCAAAAGTAATTCAGCCATAATAAATCCTAATCGATTAAATCTTAATGTATTGTTTACAATTGTATTCTATTTCAGAAAAAAACTGAAAATTAAAATAAAAAGAACAATGTAGGAATGTTTTCCTAATACATACACGACAAAACAATAGACGAAAATCATCTAAAGAAGATTAATTATGTGAAATGCCTGTCTTAGCCTAGTAAAGATTCACGACATTTTCACGCCTACTATCGCTCATAAGATGCGTAGGCTTTTGATACTTTAAATCTCAGAAGTATCAAGCATATTGGATCGCTCTCGGTCCTTCCAGAAAAGAGTTTTTAAATAGAAAAACCCTATATTCATGAAAAGAAAATAGTACCTAAAATAAACTTTGTCAAGCTTTTAATGAACATATTCGTATTTTTTTATATAATAAGTCAGCAGTAAAATTTAATACTTTAAAAATAATTAGTTATCTCATTTTCTCTTGACAAAAAAATATTTTTATGCTAGTATCACTCAAGTTTATACTGCCTAAACAAAGGGAGAAATAAGCGTGAATAATAAAAAAATTATAGCTCGCGTTGACATTCAGGTTGCAATTTTAGTTACTGTTCTTGTTGTTCTTTCGTGTTCAGTTGTATACTATTATGCCTACTCTCAGAGCTATGCGCAAATGATAAGCTCGCTCAAAGACAGAGTTAATTCAATAGCACTCTATGTTGACAGAAACATGCCCTCTGAGATTTTTAGCGAAATAACAGCTAAAGAAGACATGGCTACAAAGGCCTATAATGATGCACATGCCTTCTTATCTGCTGTAAGAGAAATTTCATCTGCTCAATATCTTTATACAGCAACAAGAAATAAAGAAGGCAATCTTATTTATCATATAGATGGTCTTGCAAAAGAAAACGGCGACTTCAGAAATACGGGAGACCTCATTGAACCCGATTTTCAAGACGAACTTGACACAGCACTTAAGGGTACAATTGTCATGCCTGGTGTTATTAAAAACACAGAATGGGGCGATGTTTTTGTTGCTTACTACCCTATTCACAATGACGACAACACAAATATTATTGGTGCTATTGGCATTGAATTTCCAGCTAATAGAGAATACAAAGCCTTCCAACAAATTCGTCAAATCACACCTAATATAATATTCATCACATGTATTCTTGCTTTCTTCACCTCACGCTATCTTTTCAGAAGAATTTCAAACCCGCACTTTAAAGACCTTTCCAATACTGATTTTCTTACAGGACTTAAAAATCGTAATGCCTTTAGTGTAGACATTGAGAATTTAATCCAAGCCAAAAGAGTGAAAAACTATGCCTTAATTCTTGCAGATCTCAATTCACTCAAGACTGTGAACGATCAATTTGGACATAAAATGGGTGATGAATACATAAAATATTTTGCCCATGCTATCACTAGCCAAGAAAGATCTAATAATATTGCCTACAGAATAGGCGGAGATGAATTTGCTATATTCTTTTTTGATACATCAGAAAAAGAGCTTGAAGAATATATTTCTCTTATTAAAAGAGAGTTAGAAAAAACAGCTAAAGCAAGCATTCCTTTTTGCAGTGTTGCTGTAGGCTATGCCTTTTCTGAAGAGTTATCACATGAATCTTGGGAAAAGATTCAGCTTATTGCAGATAATACTCTTTATATAGATAAAAGAGCTTTCTACCAAAACAACCAAAGATGTGATAATCGCCGTTAAAAAACTACCATCTCTTATACAATATATAATTAAAACAGACCTTATTTTTATAATAAAGTCTGTTTTTTTAATTAAAATCCATATTTAAATTAATTCTTGCACTATTTGACAAAATGCTAAATTTATGTTAAGTTTTATAAAATTCATATTACAAAATAAATACTACTATTCACAGACTTTCTCAATTTAAGGAATTACTATGAAAAAACTCACCTTTGCTCTTTTAGCCTTTCTTATGGCCAATGTTTCAACCCCTGCTTATTCCTCTGAACAAGCATACACATTAGAAGAAAGCTTAAAAAATGCTTTTAGTTATAATCCACAAATTGCTGATGTGAAGGAAGCAGAAGCCGTTGCAACCCATAATATTCGCGAAGCACAAGCAGGCTACTATCCAAGTCTTGGCGTGTGGGCTGGCACAGGCTTTCAACAAGAAAGCTCAAAATATGCCAGAGACAGTAATTCCTATGACGACACAGCCTATGTAACAGAAGTAGGTGTAAATGTTAGTCAAATGATTTGGGATGGTTTTAAAACAAGTTCAAATGTTGCTGTGCAAGAAGCCTTGCACGAGTTTTCACTCTATTCTCTTGCTGACACTTCAACAAGCGTTGCCTTCTCAACACTTTCAATGCACATTGATATCATACGCAGAAAAGAATTGATTGCAAAATCAAACCAAAATGTAAAGTCTCTCAAGCGTATTGTTGATCTTTTGAGAAGAAGATTTAATGAAGGACTTACAAGTCGCGGAGAACTTGAGCAAGGACTTTTGCGTTACAGCAATGCAAAGGCTACAAATTTATCGCATATAAATGCCTACAATGAAGCACGCACTTTATACAAACGTCTTACAGGCAAGGAAGCGCCTGAAAGCTTAGCAGCAGTACCTGCGCCAACACATATCTATACATCTATCGATGAAGCACAAAATGTTGCTTTAGATAAAAACCCAACTTTAAACATGGCTAAAGCGCAAACTCAAGCAGCAAACAAGGAAAAAAGCCTTTCAAAGAGCAATTTTTCACCACGTTTGACTTTAGATGTTGGCCCTTCTTACAAAACAAAGGACACTGCCGATAATAGAGATATTTTTGCATGGAATGCTATGGTAAACCTACAGTGGGAACTCTACAGCGGTGGTGAAAACATGGCAAACTATAAAGCAGCTTCTGCAAAAGAAAGACAGTATATGAGCAAGCAATTAGATGCTAAAGATTCTATTTTTGAACAAATAAAGCTCACTTACGACCGCACACAAACTGCTATTGCGCAATACCCTCTTTTTGATAGCGCGCAAAAGTCAGGTAAGATTGCCCTTCAAAACTTCTATAAGCAATTTGAAGTTGGTCAAAAAGATTTGCTTAACTTACTTGACATGGAAAACGAATTCTTCCTTGCTGAAGTAAGTGCTATACTTGCGCAAACAGACGCTATCATCGGTCAATATCGCATGCATGCCCTTGCAGGCACCTTGCTTGAAGTATTAAATATTGATGTTGCTACATTAGAAAAATAAGAGAAATCTACATAGTATAGGCTATAAGCTCATATATAAAGGAAATAACGATGCAATTTGCCGAAAACTGGTTTTGGAATATACTTGCTCGCTATAAAAGTCTTTATTTTCATGTGCTTATAGCCTCTTTTATTGTCAATCTTCTTTCTCTTTCCATGCCGCTTTTTGTCATGAATGTGTATGACAGAATTGTACCAAACAATGCTTTTGAAAGCCTTTGGGTACTTTCAATTGGCATGCTTATAGCCACTGGACTAGACTTTTTCTTGCGTATGGCAAGAACCTATTTTGTTGACACAGCAGGCAGAAATGCCGATGTGAAGCTGCAAAGTCTTTTTATGCACGCGCTTTTAAATGTACGTTTTGAAGCGCTTTATTCTTCTTACGACACAGCAAATATTGGCTCTATTATTGCGCGCATACGCGAACTTGAATATGTGCGTAATTTCTTAGGCTCGCGCACAGTGCTTTCAATAACAGACCTACCCTTTATACTTCTATTTATCACGCTTATGTTTTATCTTGGTGGAACTATTGGATTTATTCCTCTTCTTGCTATTCCACTTCTTGCTCTATTTTCTTATACAGTGCATAAGGTTTTTTATAAAGCTTCGCTCAATTCTATGCGAACAAATGCCCAGAAACAGTCTTTTTTAACTGAAATGGTCACTTCTCTTGAAACAATAAGAGCTACGCGCATGGATAGCGCACTCATGCAAACTTGGAATGCAAAAACAGCAAAGGCTGCCGATGCGCAAGTGCATAGCACCTATCTCACAATTTTTTCCTCTCAAGGTGTGGCATTTTTAAATATCATGCTCACAGTGCTCGTGGTTATAGTTGGCGTTTACCGCATATCAGAAGGACTTATGACAACAGGCTCTCTTATTGCCTGTGTTATTTTATTTGGCAGAACAGCCCAGCCACTCAATGCTTTAGTAAATATACTAGTAGATTATCAACAAACAAGCATGACCCTAAAACGCTTTAGCATTTTATTAAATATGCCAATGGAAAATGCCTTGCCAAATCTTAATCTTGAAGATGAAGCAAAAGAAAGTTCAATAGAAAGCATTGAAGAAAAAGTCCTAGCAAAAACTCAAGCTGTTCCTCTTTATGTAGAAAAAGCAGGCTTTTGCTATCCTGCTTCTCTTGAAAATAATGTGCAGATGACAGCATTAAAGGACATAAATATCACAATACAACCAGGTGGTAAGGTGGGTTTTATTGGCGCATCAGGCTCTGGCAAATCCACGCTTGCACGTCTTCTTGCTGGGCTTTATACGCCAACAGAAGGACGTATTCTCTTAGGGCAAGTGGATATGAAAAACATACCTATGCGCCCCTATCGCAATAAAGTTGGCTTCTTACCGCAAGAAATACGCCTTTTTCAAGGCACTTTGCGCCACAACATTGCCCTTGCTTGGCCTAGTGATATACCCTGCACAGAAGAAGACATTTTAAAGGCAGCTACATTAGCAGGTGTTATGGAATTTGCACAGCATCACCCACTTGGGCTTGACATGCCCCTTGGCGAACGCGGACTTGGGCTTTCAAGCGGTCAAGCGCAATGTGTTGCCCTTGCACGCGCACTTTTAGGCGACCCGCACACTATTATATTAGACGAACCAGCTGCGCAATTAGACGATGCTTCCTCTCAAAAGCTTATTCGTGGTTTAGCACCTTACTTGAAAGATAAAACCCTAATTTTATTCACACATAAAGCACATATGCTACAGCTTGTAAACACTGTTATAGCAATGGAAAAAGGTTCTGTTATTTGGTCAGCACCCACGCAGGAAGTGCTAAAACAAAAGCAAAACACTATACAAAGCATTGATTTCAACAACACAGGCAATAAGGAATAGGCATGGATACAGAAAAAAAGCCTATAAAAAATATTTTTGAAAGCACAAAACAAGCCCTTGGGCAAAAAAAAGCCTTGCTTGCTCTACCCTTTATTTCAAAAGTTGACGACATAGAAGAAAAGCAAGTCAGCCTTTCATCTATACGTTTAGTATGGTTTTCTTGTCTTGCTGTTGTGCTCCTTCTTCTTTGGGCTTCTTTTGCCTATGTCGACCAAATAGCGCGCGGCATGGGGCAAGTAGTGCCCTCGCAAAAAGTGCAATTAATGCAGAATTTAGAAGGCGGAATAGTGCAGGAAATATCTGTACGCGAAGGGCAAATTGTTGAGCAAAATGACGTCATTATGCGCATTGACAACGAACTTGCAGGCAGCCAATACCGCGAAGGTCTTATCCGCATACTCGAATTAGAAGCCAATATGTCCATGTTAGAAGCTTTGCTCAGCCAAGAAGATGAAATCAAATTCACTGAAAAAGTTCTTGAGAATCGCGAACTTATGCAAAGGCAAAGCGAAATGCTTTTATCCATAGTCAAGCAAAGTGAAGCCGAAGCCAAAGTGCTTTTATTGCAAGCGCAAACCTCTTTAAGCAAGGCAGAAGAGCAAAAAGAAGCACAAAAGCAATTACAAGCATCTTTAAAATTAGTTGAAAAGCAAAGAGATTTAGCTCTCAAAGCACTCAAGGCAGATGCCTTTCCTGAATTGCAATACCTTGATATAGAACAAGAATTACAATCACTCAAAGCAGATTTAGCTGGTTTAGAGCATTCTATTCCGCGTTTAGAAGCAGAAGCAAGAGAAGCTGAGCAAAGATTAAATGTGCACAAAGCAGAGCTTGAAAATAAATACCGCAAAGAGCTAAATGAAGATAAATTACAATATCTTTCATTGACAGAGCTTCTCAGTGCTGGCGATGATAAAGTAAAGCGAACTGAAATGCGCTCGCCTGTTCGCGGCATTGTAAAAGCCATATACGCGCACACTGTAGGCGGCGTTGTTGCGCCGGGTGCAACGGTTATGGAAATCGTGCCCCTTGACGATTCACTTATAATAGAAGCAAAGTTCAGCCCTGCCGACATAGCATTTCTCTATCCTGGGCAGAAAGCCAATGTGCGAGTGACAGCCTATGATTTCTCTGTCTACGGCGGCTTAGAAGCCACAGTTGACACAATTTCCGCAGATACCTTACAAAATCAGCAAGGCGAAACCTTTTATAAAGTAAGTCTACTCACAAAGACTTCGCATTTAGAGCATAGCGGTGAAGAATTGCCTATCATGGCAGGTATGATCACAGAAGTTGACGTGCTTATAGGCAAGAAAACTATCATGGATTATCTGCTAAAACCACTTCTCAAAGCACAGCAAAGAGCCTTTAGGGAAAGGTAGAGAGAAAAAAGAGAAAAATAATAAAACTTGAAAGGGGAAAACCACATTTTTCTGAGAAAAATGAGGTTTTCCCCTCGCCCTCTCTAAGAGGGCTCTCCCCTTTCCTTAAAAAGCTATGTCGAAAGATAAATTTGTCTTCGAAGAAAATTATAGCGAGATAAAATTTTTTAAAAAATATTAAAATATCTCCCCTGTCAGGATAATCCTGTTCCTTGCGAACTTTTTAATACCACCTCATTTAATGTGTGCTTATTTGTAGTGCTGTTTGCGGTGGGGAATTTA
>CAYJHE010000114.1:0-2702 GCA_964369675.1 uncultured Desulfovibrionaceae bacterium
GTTTCATAAGCAATACCAATAACTTTCTTTTCGATAAGTGCTTTTGTGAGTTTTGGTTCAGCAGCTAAGTGAAGATATGTATATAAAACAAGACCTTCTCTAAAGAATCCGTATTCTGCTTCTAAAGGTTCTTTAACTTTAACAACCATGTCGCCTGACCAAGCTTCAGCAGCTGTGTCAACCATTTTAGCGCCTGCTGCAACATAGTCTGCGTCCATGATACCAATAGCAGTACCCGCATCTTTTTGCACTAAAACTTGATGACCATCGTCAACAAGAGCTTTTACACCAGCAGGTGTCATACCTACTCTAAATTCAAGTGTTTTAATTTCTTTTGGTACACTAACTATCATAACTTTTTATCCTTTTTAGATTTTAAATTAGTTCTTTTGCGCAAAACGCTTTCATGGAAATCATATTATAGAACATTGTTCTAAAAATCAAGCAAAAGATTTTAAAATTATTTATTTTTCCTAACAGACTAAATTATTTTGCAAATTTAAATTTATTTTCAAAAGCTTTGTATGAGAAAGTGGCTTACATTTATAATTTTAAAGACAATACCCTAGCTTATTCTATTAAATCTGAAAACAAGTCGCACTTCTTAATTGACAAGAAAAATAAAGCTTGCTAGTTTGCAGAAATGAGTAATTACAACAAAAATATAGACAACTAATTATTATATAAATTCAAACTGTTATATTTTTTTACTCTTTGTGTTTGATGGAGAAAACTATGCGCAGAAAAACAAGACTAACAATACTTATTATCCTCTTAGTTCTTTTTACTATTTTTTATATTTCAGATTATGTTCTAAACCATCCAGCAAGCCCTTATGCACAACAAGAACTTGGCTTTATAGACGAAGACTCACTCAAACAACACTACAAAAAACACGGCATAGAAATGGGTTTTGCAAGTGCTGATGAGTATGTGAGAAGAGCAAATGAAGTCATAAAAGGCAATGTGCTTTCAACAAGACAAGACGATAATGACATTGCTTACTTCAATGAAGAAAGTGAAGAATTTGTTGTTGTCTCGCCACAAGGCTTTATAAGAACTTACTTTATTCCTGATACAGGCATAGAATATTTCAAAAAACAATAAAGTTTATTTTAAGCATCTTCTTTAGATTATTTATGCTCTTTTTTTGCGCATGCTCTATTCCTTTATCTATAAAAGATCTTTGCTATGGCAAATTAAAGTCTGTCGCTTCTTCACTTTTTCCTTATTAGAGTATATTATTAATAGTTAATTATCATTACATATGCTGCAAAAAATCTTATGCACAGAGTAAAAAAAACACTTGACACAGAAGTGTGTAAAGGATAGTATTCTATTAGGTAAAACAGCGTTCTAAAAAACGCGAGTTCGATTAAATGTTCAAATGAGGAGAAGCAAATGAAAGGTAAACAATTAATTCTCGAAGCATTACAACACAAAGAAGTAGCTCGCACACCTTGGGTTCCTTACACAGGGGCGCAAATCGCAAATCTTAAGGGCTATGCTGCTGATGAAATGTTTCAAAATGCAGATAAATATTTAGAATGCTTATTAGAAGCAGAAGCACAATACCTTCCTGACGGCATGCCGGCTATATTTGACTTACAAGTTGAAGCAGAAATCTTAGGCTGTGATTTAACTTGGTATAAGAATACTCCGCCAACTGTGTGTACGCATCCTCTTTCTACTGACTTCACTATTCCAACTATGCAAATCAGTGCAGACCAAGGGCGTATTCCCATTATCACAGATGTCATGAAACGCTTCAAGCAGGCAAAACCAGAAATTGCTATGTATGGTCTTGTTTGCGGGCCTTTCACACTTGCTTCGCACTTGCGCGGAACAGACATATTTATGGATATGTATGATGATGAAGACAAGGTTATAGAACTTGTAAACTATTGCACTGATATTGTTACACAATTAGCAAAAATATATATTGAAGCAGGCTGTGATGTTATTGCAGCTGTTGACCCTCTTGTTTCTCAAATTTCGCCTGATATGTTTGAAACCTTCTTATCAGCGCCTTACAGCAGATTTTTTGAAGCTGTAGAAGCACAAAATATTCCATCTTCTTTCTTTGTTTGCGGTGATGCAACAAAGAATATTGAGCCAATGTGCCAAACAAAACCATCATGCATAGCTATTGATGAAAACGTGAATATTGTAGAAGCAAAGAAAATTACTGATAAGTATAATATTGTTATGTCAGGCAATTTGCAATTAACAATCACCATGCTTTTAGGCACACAGCAAGACAACCAAAAAGCAGCCTTAGAACTTATGGACGCAATGGGCAAGCAAAACTTTATTCTCGCTCCTGGTTGTGATGTGCCTTTTGATGCGCCTGCTACAAATATTGTCGGCATAGCGCAAGCTGTTCATAATACAGAACAAATTCGCAAAGCTTTAGAAAATTATGTTGCTGTTGATGATTTGCCTGATGTTGAAATTCCTGATTTCAAGGCAAATGATTTTGTCACAATAGAAGTTATCACAATCGACTCACAAACCTGTGCTGCATGCGGTTATATGCTTGCTGCTGCAAACGCTGCTGCAAAGCAATTTGGCGATGATGTCAGAGTTATTGAAAGAAGCATTATGTTCAAAGAAACCCTTGCTTATATCACAAAAATAGGTCTTGCTAACCTGCCTTCCTTAGTGATTGACGGTGAAATCAGACACATTTCTCTTATTCC